>JADGGF010000268.1 GCA_019690055.1 Micromonosporaceae bacterium | reverse complement strand
GGCCCGGACCATGGCCGCGGTCGCGTACGGCGACCAGCGCGGCGCCCAGCGGGCCACGGCCGCCGCGGCGAGCAGGCCCACGACGCCCGCCCCGACGATGGCCCCGCCCAGGCTCCACGTCGCCAGGGCGGCGATCAGCAGCGGCCCGCCTCCGTGCCCGCAGTCGCTCATGAGCCGCCACAGGGATAGGAAGCGTACGGTCGCGTCCCGGGGGGCGACATCCGCGCCGAGCGTCATCACGATGCCTGAGCCGAGCCCGTTGCCGGCGCCCATGATGAGCGTCACCACCGCCAGGCTGACCAGACCGCTGGTCAACGGAACGACAATCATGGACCCGCCGAGCAGCACCATGGACGGCACCGCAATCCACAACCGACCGAACCGGTCCATGATGCGACCGGCGGGATAGAACAACGCCATGTCAATGGCCGCGCTGATCCCAAAGATGACGCTCGTCGTCTGGGCGTCGAGTCCAATGTGGTCAGCCCACAGCGGCACCACCGTCGACCGGGCGGACCGGACCGCGCCGATGGCGAAGACCGCCATACCCAAGGTGCTCAACAGCCGGCCGTGCTCGCGCCAGACCGTCACCACCGAGGCGGTCTCGCGCGGTCGACGGGCGATCGTCTGTGCCAGCGGAGGTTCGGGCGCCACGACCAGCACCGCCACCGTCACCAGCGCGGCCGCCACCCCCACGAGGAACGCCGCGCGCAGGTCGGCCACCTGGATCGCCCCGGCGCCGACGAATGGACCGAGGAAGAGCCCGATGCGGTGCGTACCGGCGAGCGTCGACATCGTGGCGGCGCGCGAGGACGCGGGAACCACCAACGTGACGAACGACTGACGGGCCAGGTAGAAGGCGGCGTTGCTGGCACCGACCAGCGCCGTCGCGCACGCCAGCACGACCAGGTGGCCCGCGAGGTACGAGGCCACCATCCCGGCGCCGGCGACGACAGCCGCGATGATCATGGCCTTACGGTCGCCGAGCCGGTCGATGAGCGCGGCGGACGGCACAGTGCCCAGCAGTTGACCGAGCCCCAGCACCGCCACCACCACGCCCGCGACAGCGGGTGAGGCGCCGAGCTCCAACGCGGTTAGCGCCAGCACCGGGACGACCGCCCCGTTGCCGATCTCATAGACGATCGTCGGTATAAAGACGGAGGGTGCCAGCGAACGGATGGTAAACCGGCTCTCTCCGTCGACACTCACGCAATCATCTAAGCCACTGATGAACGGCGGCGGAACAGGAGTGCCGCCAGGATCACAGCGACGCACGCACCCGCCGATCAGGTATTCGAGCGCGCCAACGCGCGGGCCCGATCACGTGGTCGCGCGCGCCGTCGGGGCGGGCCCGGGCACTGCGTGAGCGAGCCGGCGCAGAGATAGGCCCGGGCACTGCGTGAGCCAGCCGGCCGAGAGGTGGGCGACCGCCCGCCGGTGGTCGCGGCACCCGGGTCGGCCCGTGGTCACGCCGCCGAAGCGTTGGTGAGGGTGGCGACGTCGGCGTCGGTGAGCGGAACATCGACCGCCGCGATGTTCTCCTCCAGGTGCGCGACACTGCTGGTGCCCGGAATCAGCAGCATCGTCGGCGAGCGACGCAGCAGCCAGGCGAGCGCGACCTGCTGCGGCGTGACCTCGTACCGTCGGGCGAGCTCGGTCACCGGGCCGTCGCCCATCTCCCGGATGGGCCCCCACGGGATGAAGACGAGCTCCTCCTGCTCGCAGAGGTCCACAAGAGACTCAGACGTACGGTCGACGAGGTTGTACCTGTTCTGGATCGAGACGATCGGTGCCACCGTGAGCGCCTCGCGCACCTGGTCCTCGGTGACATTGGACAGTCCGATGTGGCGGATCTTGCCCTGCTCCTGGAGCTGGACGAGCGCACCGACGGACTCGGCGATCGGGACGGCCGGGTCCGGGCGGTGGAACTGGAACAGGGGAATCTGCTCCAGACGCAGCCGGCGCAGGCTCCCTTCGCACTCCTCGATCAGGTGCTCGGGCCGGCCGTTGGGCACCCACTGACCGGGGCCCGGACGCAGCTGACCCGCCTTGGTGGCGATGACCAGATCGTCCGGATACGGATACAGCGCCTCGGCGATCAGATCCTCGCTCACGTGCGGCCCGTACGAGTTCGCCGTGTCGATGAAGGTGACCCCGAGCTCGACCGCCCGCCGCAGCACGGCGATGGCCTCGTCGTGGTCGCGCGGCGGACCCCAGATCCCCTCACCGGTGATCCGCATCGCCCCGAATCCCATGCGGTTGACGGTCAGGTCACCCAGCCCGACCGTGCCGGCCTTAGACGCGTTCGTCACGCCGCCGAGCCTAGCGGTGCTCTCGTGCGGCGGGACGCGGTTCCCCGACCGGACGCGGTCTGGTGATACCGGAAACCATCGAAACCTGCGATGATGGCCGCGAGCCCGCAAGCCAGGAGGTCTCGATGTCGTTGACGGTCACTCACCCACCACGGGTCGCCTGGGACACCGCGCTCGCCCTGGTCGAGGCGGCCCGGGCTGACGACGCCACCGCCTCGTGGTGCCGGGACTGGGTCGCAGACCTCCTCGGCGTGACGCAGGCGTCCGCCTTTCTGGCCACGCGTCGCCGGCTCACGGACGCGGCCGCGGCGGCGAGCGAGGTTCAGGTGCAGGAGGGCCTGTGGCGGGTCAGGATTCAGGACGCGTTGGCCGCCCGCCCCGACCTGGCCGAGCCGCTGCTCGACCGGGTCGCCGAGACCCGGGCCCGCCTCGGCTGAGGACCGGTGAGCTGAAATCCTGCCGTCAGGGCGTGATCCGCACACGGACCCGCCCAACGGCGCACCCGTCGGGTAGCCTGGGCCGGTTGCCCGCCCCTGCGGCCGACCTACCCGCGCGGGCGGCCCTGCCCACGCGGACAGCCCTGCCCACGCGGACAGCCCTGCCCACGCGGACAGCCCTGCCCACGCGGACAGCCCTGCTCACACGGACAGCCCTGCTCACACGGACAGCCCTACCCACGCGGACAGCTCGGCCGCGAGCTTCGACGAGGTGCCCATGACGAACGCGACGCGCACCGCGGCCCTTCCCCGGACCGGCGTGCTGGCCTCCGCCCGCTCCTTCCTCGGCGCGGGGGCGGTGGTTGGCGCGGCCACCGTGGCCATGAACGCGCTGGCGTTCGTGGTGCCACTGGTCGCCGCGCGCGTGCTGACCGCCGAGGACCTGGGGGCGTTGAGTGCCCTGCTCGCCGTGGGCGCGATCGCCGGAACGGTGGGCGTCGGCCTGCAGACGGCATTGGCCGTTCGGTGGGCGAAGCACGACACCGTCTGGGGGGCCGGCCGGGTCTCGCTGCTGGCCGCCACGGTCACGACCGGAATCCTCCTCGCCGCGGGCCCGGTGCTGTCCGCGATCCTCGACCTTCCCCTGGTGCAGCCACTGCTGCTCGGCCTGCTCACGTTCCCGGTGGTCCTCGCCGGCCGCTGGCTGGGCGAGATGCAGGGGCGGCGGCGCTACGGGCTCCTCGCCGGTGGCCTGGTGCTGCTCAGCGCCGGCCGTTTCGGCGGGATCATGGTCGCGCTCGTGGCCGGTGCGGGCGTCACCGGCTCGCTCGCGGTCGGGGTCATCGCGGCGTCCGCGGCGATCGTCGCCATCGCTTCGCTCTGCGGTCACGGCCCGCGGGTGATCCGTGACCGGGCGGCGGCGCGGTGGAACGGCTGGGCGGCCCGCTGGAACGGACAAACGGCACGCTGGACCGGACAGGCACCGGACGGGACCGGACAGGCAGCCACGTCGTTGAGCGGGCCGGACCACGCGCGGGTCAGCGGCCGCGAGGTGCTGCGGGCCAGTGCGGCGACGATCGCCATGCTCGCGGTCTCGTACGCCGACCTTGTGCTGGCCCGGGCGCTGCTGTCGGCGGCGGAGTCGGGCGCCTACGCGGTCGGCTCGGTGCTGACCAAGGGGGCGATCTGGGCGCCGGCCGCCGTGACCGTGCTCGCCCTGCCGGCGTTCGCTCAGGCCCGCCGCAACGCGGTGCGCATCACCGTGCTGTGCACGGCGGCGTCCGGTGTCGTGCTCGTGACGGCCGCGGCGCTCTTCGGCGGGCTGGCGATCGCGTTGGCCTCGGCGGGCAAGGACGGCTACCAGTGGCTGGCCCCCTACGCGTACGGCTTCGGTACCGTCGGCGCGCTCTACGCCCTTGTCTACGTCTTCGTCAACGCCGAGATCGCCGCCATGGCTCGCCATCCCGCGCTGGGGTTGTGGCTGGGGCTGGGTCTCATCGTCGCCGGCGCCGCGATCACGCGGCCGTCCACAGTGGGCAGCATGCTGGTCCTGTCGCTCGTCACCGCCGCCGTGACCACGCTGGCCATGGCGCTGGCCTACTGGCTTCGCCGCCGCACGGCTCCGGTCGCCCGGCCGGTCGACGGCGAGCCCACCCCGAGCGCCTGACACCGCCCTTTCGTGACCGCGGCGCTCCTTGCTAGCCTCATAACAAGACGTACGTACGGTTTGTTTTGGGAGGTTGCCATGTGGGACCCGGACACGTACCTGCGGTTCGCCGACGAACGATCGCGGCCGTTCTTCGACCTGCTCGCGCGCGTGCCGGCCACCGACCCGGCCACGGTGGTCGACCTCGGCTGCGGGCCCGGCACGCTGACGGCGCACCTACGCCAGCGGTGGCCCGCCGCCGCCATCCAGGGCCTGGACTCCTCACCCGAGATGATCGCCGCCGCCCGGGCCCAGCCGGAAGCGCAGGACATACGGTTCGAGGTCGGCGACGTCCGCGACTGGCACCCGACCCCCGACGTGGGCGTGGTGATCGCCAACGCGGTCCTGCAGTGGGTGTCCGAGCACGAGGCCCTGCTGGCGCGCTGGGCCGACGAGCTGCCGGCCAAGGCGACGCTCGCCTTCCAGGTGCCGGGCAACTTCAATTCCCCGTCCCACGTCGCCATCCGGGAGGTCGCCGCGCTGCCGGCCTGGCGTGACCGGCTCGTCGGCGTGCTGCGCGGGCCCAACACCGTGCTGCCCGCCGCGGGCTACGCCGACCTGCTCGCCCGGCGCGGCCTCACCATCGATGCCTGGGAGACCACCTACCTGCACGAGCTGGCGGCCGAGGGGGACGACCACCCGGTGATGCACTGGGTCGAGGGAACCGCGCTGCGACCCGTACGGTCCACTCTCGACGATGCCGGCTGGGCGGCCTTCCGCGCCGAACTCAACCCCCGCCTGGCCGCCGCCTATCCCGTCCACAATGGACGAGTCTGGTTCCCGTTCCGCCGCATCTTCGTCGTCGCCCGGCGGTGACCGTCGCCGGGCCAGTCAAATCCGAATCGCGGTACCCGGACGCATCGCCCCGTGGGGTTCGAGCGTCCGGTGCACCACGGTCAGGTCCTGGTCGCCGAGCCCGCGCCAGGCGGCCCGCTGCCACTCCTCGGCCAGACCGGCGAGCGCGACGAACTGATCGTCGTCGGTGACCTGCTGCGCGAGCCGTACGTCCTTGAGCGCGAGCGCGAGGCTGAACTGCGGCTCGTACTCGCCCTGGGACACCCGCTGCAGCTTGGCCCGCTGCCATGGTGAGGCCACGGGATTGTCGGCGAACAGGTTCGTGACCGCCTCGGTCGACAACCCGAGCCGCCGGGCCACCGCCAGCGACGCGACGACCGCCTCCGAGGCGAACGCGAGCCAGGTGTTGTTGACGACCTTGAGCCGCGTCCCCGTCCCGACCGGCCCCACCCAGATGGTGTGTCCCAAGGCGTTGAACAACGGATTCAGCCGCGGCCCGACCGCCTGCGGCCCGGAGGCGAGGATCAGCAACTCGCCCCGCTCCGCCGGTTCCCGGCTGCCCACCACGGGGGCGTCGATGAAGGTCACGTCCCGCCGCTGGGTCCGCACCAGATCAACGAGCTTGTCGGTCGCCGCGACCCCTATGCTGCTCATCTGCGCCCAGATCGCGTCCGGTCGCAGCGCCGCCAGCAGCCCCTGCTCCCGGGCGATCGACCCCACCGCCTCCGCATCGGAGACCATCGTGACGACGATCCCGGCCCGCAGCGCGGCATCAGCGGCGGTGTCCGCGACCTGAGCTCCCGCCTCGGCCAGGTCCCGCGTGGCCTCCTGATGCCGGTTCCAGACGATCGTCGGGATGCCGGCGCGCAACGCGCGGTGCGCCATCCGGCGCCCCATCGCGCCGAGCCCGAGCACCGCCACAGGTTCCAGCGTTCCAGCCACGGATCCCCCTTCCGCGCAGTAACAAGGCGGCGCCAGGCGCCGGAGCCGCCGAGGGGCAGGTTCACCGGCCGGGGGGCTCAGGCGAGCATAGCGCCGGCGGATGCCCGGAGTGCCGGGAATCGGACCGAGCGGTCGTCCGGGGAGTCGCCCAGCCCCGGATCCTTCATCCGGCAGAAATCCGGCCCAACCGGTAGGTTCCGGTGCGTGACCGTCAACGGAGGTCGACCGTTTCCGCCCGACCGTGGGAACCCACCCGACCGTGGTGGCCC
>JADGGF010000267.1 GCA_019690055.1 Micromonosporaceae bacterium | reverse complement strand
CCCCCGCCGGCTGACCCCGCGGCAGCGCGTGGCGCGGGTAGCCAACTACCTCGTGCTCACGTTCTTCGGTCTCATCTTCCTCTACCCGTTCGTCATCCAGATCAGCAACACCTTCAAGACCGAGTCGGACGCCGCCAACAACCCCCTGCGCCTGATTCCGGACCCGTTCACCAGCGACAGCTTCCTGCGAATATTCAATGGAACGGGCTTTCCGATCTGGTTGGTGAACTCGGTGCTGGTGACCGTCTTCGCTACGGCTGGCCGGATCTTCTTCGACTCGCTCGCTGGCTACGCGCTGGCGCGCCTGCGGTTCGGGGGGCGGCGAGCCATCTTCGCCGCGATCATCGCGGTCATGGCCGTCCCCGGCGTGGTCCTGCTCATCCCCAAGTTCCTGGTGCTCAACCAGTTGGGGATGTACGACAGCTACTCCGGGCTGATCATTCCCCTGCTGGCCGACGCCGCGGGTGTGTTCATCATGAAGCAGTTCTTCGAGTCGATCCCCACCAGCCTCGAAGAGGCGGCACGCATGGATGGCGCCGGCGTGTTCCGCACCTTCTGGTCGGTGATTCTCCCGGTGGCCCGGCCGGCGCTGATCACGCTGACCATCCTCTCGTTCCAGGGCACCTGGAACGAGTTCCCGCACACGGTCGTCGCTGTGCAGAGTCCCGAGCTGTTCACGCTGCCCCGTGGGCTGGCCGACCTGGTGGGCGGATCGCTCGGCGCGGGCACCCAGTACCCGCTCAAGCTCGGCGCGGCCCTGCTCACCCTCATCCCGGTGACGATCATCTTCATCATCTTCCAGAAGCGCTTCGTCCGCGGCGCGACGGAGGGCGCGACCAAGGAGTAACTCCGTTGGTGGGAGCGCGGCGCCTGCCGGGCGGTGGTCGG
This sequence comes from Micromonosporaceae bacterium, assembly GCA_019690055.1. Taxonomy (GTDB): domain Bacteria; phylum Actinomycetota; class Actinomycetes; order Mycobacteriales; family Micromonosporaceae; genus DATBGZ01. The sequence continues at coordinate 5,576 of JADGGF010000267.1, read as the reverse complement.
GACTGCTGACCGTTCGCTCGGCAGGCGTCGCTAGTCTGCGTCGTGTGACGGGCGAGGCGTTGCCGTGGGGCAGGCCGGTGTGACAGCCGGGGCGAGGGCGTGGGGTGGGTCGCGATGATCATCGCGATCGGGATCGACGTGGTCCTCGTCGAGCGGTTCGAGCAGGCCCTGGCCCGCACCCCGCAGCTCGCCGACCGGCTGTTCACCGAGGCCGAGCGGTACACCCGGTCGGGCGGCCCGCGCACGCCCGAGTCGCTCGCCGCGCGCTTCGCCGCGAAGGAGGCCGTGGCCAAGGCGCTCGGGGCGCCCCGCGGGCTGAACTGGCACGACTGCGAAATCGTCACGGACGCCGACGGGCGGCCCTGGCTGACCGTGGCGGGGACGGTCGCCGCGGCGGCGGCGCAGCGGGGCATCACGCGGTGGCACCTGTCGCTGTCGCACGACGGCGGGATCGCCTCCGCCATGGTGCTGGCCGAGGGCGACGATCCTCGATAGTTCTGAGGTGGCCCTCGATTGGTCTGAACGGCCCTCGATGGTTCTCCGGGTGGGAGGCGGCGGTGAGAGGTGTCTGGCGGGTCGCCGACGTACGGGCGGCCGAGGAGCGGCTGATGGCGACCCTGCCGCCGCTGACGCTGATGCGGCGGGCGGCCGAGGGGTTGGCCCGGCGGTGCGCGCAACTGCTCGGCGACAGCGGCGGCGTGTACGGCCGGCGGGTCGCGCTGCTCGTCGGCGCGGGCAACAACGGCGGCGACGCGCTGTTCGCCGGGGCCCTGCTGGCCCGGCGCGGGGCGGCCGTACGGGCGCTGCTGCTCGCCCCGGAGCGTACGCACGCCGACGGGCTGGCCGAGCTGCGCCGCAGCGGTGGCGGCGTGCTGGCGGTGTCGGCCACACCGGCGCCCGACGCGCTGCGCGAGTTCGCCCCGGACCTGGTCATCGACGGCATTGTGGGCATCGGGGGCCGCGGTGGGCTGCGGGGCCCAGCGGCCGAGGCGGTGGCGGCGCTGGACGCGCTGCGGCCCAGGCCGCTCGTCGTGGCGGTCGACGTACCGTCCGGAGTGGACGTCGACACCGGTGCGGTGGACGGGCCGGCCGTGCGCGCCGACGTGACGGTCACGTTCGGCTGCCTCAAGCCGGCCCTGGCGGTCGGGCCGGCGGTGCCGCTGGCGGGTCTCGTCGATCTTGTCGACATTGGACTGTCCGATCCAGAGGGCGAGCCGGCCGCCTGGTTGCCGGATCGGGAGGACATCGCGGCCTGGTGGCCCGAGCCGGGTCCATCGTCGGACAAGTACAGCCGGGGCGTGGCCGGGCTCGCTACCGGCTCGGCCGGCTTCCCCGGCGCGGCGCTGCTCTCGGTCGCCGGAGCGCTGGCCGGGCCGGCCGGGATGGTGCGCTACGCCGGGCCGGTGGCGGTGGACGTGGTGCGGGCCCATCCGTCGGTGGTGATCAGCGACTCGGTGGCCAGCGCGGGGCGCGTGCAGGCCTGGCTGGTCGGCTCCGGGATCGGCACCGACGACCGGGCCGTGGCGGAGCTCAAGGCCGTGCTGGCGGCTCCGGTCCCGGTGGTGGTCGACGCCGACGCGATCACGCTCGCGGGGGACCCCGCGGTGACCGATCTGCTGCGGAAGCGGCCGGCCCCGACCGTGGTCACCCCGCACGACCGGGAGTACGTGCGGCTGGCTGGCCAGCCGGTCGGGCCGGATCGGCTGGCGGCGGCCCGCGAACTGGCCGAGCGTCTCGGGGTGGTCGTGCTGCTCAAGGGGTACCGGACCGTGGTCGCGCACCCCGACGGCGGCGCCTGGGTGAACCCGACCGGCACCCCGATGCTGGCGACGGCCGGGACCGGGGACGTGCTCGCCGGCCTGCTCGTGTCGCTCCTGGCGGGCGGGGTGCCGGCGGAGCGGGCCGCGCTCGCGGCGGCGTACGTCCACGGCCTCGCGGCCCGCCTCGCCGCGTCGCCGATCCGGACGGACGACGATTCGCTCGACGGGGTCACCTCGTCGCGACCCATCACCGCACAGGATGTAGCGAGAGCGTTACCCATCGTGATCGGCTCTCTGGCGGAACCCTACTAGCAAGTACGATCGACTCCATGTGGCAGGCGGAGGTGCGCGTCGACCTCGACGCGATCGAGCACAACGTCCGCCTGCTGCGGGCGATGACCCGCGCGGCCGCTCCGGCGGGCTCGCACGGCGCCGAGGTCATGGCCGTGGTGAAGGGCGACGGCTACGGGCACGGCATGCTGGCGGCGGCCCGGGCGGCGCTGCGGGGTGGGGCGACCTGGCTCGGCGGCTGCACGGTGGGCGAGGCGCTTCGCCTGCGGGAGGCGGGTATCACCGCGCCGGTGCTGGCCTGGCTCATGTCCCCGGGCGTGCCCCTCGACCCGGCGATCGCGGCGGGGGTCGACCTCACCGCCGCGTCGGCCGAGCAGCTGGAGGAGATCGTCGGCGCCGCGCGGCGTACCGGCACCCCGGCCCGGTTGCACCTCAAGCTCGACACCGGGCTCGGCCGAGGTGGGGCGCCGGCCGGCGAGTGGCCGGCGTTGTGTGAGGGTGCCGCCAAGGCGCAGGCCGACGGGGCGGTCGAGGTGGTCGGGGTGTGGAGCCACCTCGCCTGCGCCGACGAGCCCGACCACCCCGCCAACGACGCGCAGCTCGCGGCGTTCCACGAGGGCCTGGCCACGGCCGAACGATGCGGGTTGACGCCCCGATACCGGCATCTGGCGAACTCGGCCGCCACGCTCACCCGGCCGGACATGCACTTCGATCTCGTCCGCCCGGGGATCGCCTGCTACGGCCTGTCGCCGGTGCCGGGCCTGGCGGTTGACCTGCGGCCGGCGATGACCGTGCGGGCGCGGGTGGCCCTCGTCAAGCGGGTGCCGGCGGGGCAGGGCGTCTCCTATGGCCACACCTACCACACCCGGGCGGAGACGACGCTGGCGCTGGTCCCGCTGGGGTACGCCGACGGCGTGCCGCGGGCCGCGAGCGACCGGGCCCCGGTGCGCCTCGGCGGCGTGAACCGGTTGATCGCCGGACGGGTCTGCATGGACCAGTTCGTGCTCGACTGCGGCGACGATCCGGTCGCGCCGGGCGACGTGGCCGTTCTGTTCGGACCCGGCGACGACGGCGAGCCCACGGCCGACGACTGGGCAGCGGCGGCGGAGACGATCAACTACGAGATCGTGACCCGGTTCGGCAGCGCCCGCGTACCGCGGGTCTACAGCGGACAGTCCCCGGAGCGCAGCGAAGCGGAATCCGTGGGCGGCTCGGCATGAGCGGCAAAGTCGTCGAGCCGGCGCGGTCTGCCGCCAGTCGGGGCCGGATCGCCGCCGGCGTGGTGGGCAGCCTCGTCGGGTTGGCCGCGGCCGGGGTGGCCGCGGGTATCGCCGGCCGGCGGGCGCTGCTGCGCCGACAGCGCGACGCCGAGCCCGATCCCTACCAGGACGAGGCGTTCGGGGAGCTGCCGGCCGACGAGTACCGCACCGTCACCACGGCGGAGGGCATCCCCCTGCACGTCGAGCTCGTCGGGCCCGCCTGGGCACGCACGACGGTGATCTTCGTGCACGGCTTCTGCCTGGACATGGGCACGTTCCACTTCCAGCGCCGGGCACTGTCGCAGGTGGATGGAATGCCGCGCAGCTCGCCGGAGCGGAATCTGGGAGCAGTGCGGGCGGTCTTCTACGACCAGCCGGGGCACGGGCGGTCCGGCCGCCTGCCCGCGGGGGAGTACACAGTGGACCTGCTCGCCTCGGCGCTGCGCACCGTCATCGAGACGTGCGCCGCTCCGGACTCCCGGGTCGTACTCGTCGGGCACTCGATGGGCGGCATGACGATCATGGCGCTGGCTACGCGGTTCCCGGACCTGTTCGCCCCCGACGGCCGGGTCGCGCGGGTGGCGTTGATCTCCACCTCGGCCGGCGGCGTCACCTTCGGTCTGCCGGATCTGGTGGTGCGCTTCCGGGAGCGCTTGCTGCCGCTGATTTCGAACGCGGGGACCGCGACGGCGCCGGTGGTGGACCGCGCCCGCTCCGCGGCGAAGGACCTCGCCCGGCTGCTCACGCGCAAGTACGGCTTCGGGTCGCTCGGGGCGAGCCCGTCCCTCGTGTCCTATGTGGAGCAGATGAACGGGGCCATGCCGACCGAGTCCGTGGCCCGGTACATCTGCGCGCTCTACGGGCACGCCTGCGAGCCGGGCGCCTCCGCGCTCAAGCGGGTGCCCGTGCTGGTGATCTCCGGCGACGAGGATCACGTCATCCCGGTGGAGCATTCGCGCAACCTCGCCCGTGAGTTGCCCCACGCCGAGCTCGTGATCATCCCCGGGGCCGGGCACGTGGCGCTGCTGGAGTGCAGTGACGTGGTGAACGACATCCTGTTCCCGTTCATCCGTAGGATCGGGGCGTGACGGTCGTCTGTCTGCCCACCGCCGACGACACCCGGGAGCTGGGGCGGCGGCTGGCCGGCGTGCTACGGGCCGGGGATCTCGTCATTCTCGATGGCCCGCTGGGCGCCGGGAAGACCGTGCTGGTGCAGGGGATCGGCGCCGGATTGGGCGTGCAGGGCGCGGTGACCTCGCCCACCTTCGTGATCGCCCGGGTCCACCAGCCGGCCCCGGGCGGCCGGGGGATCCCGCTGGTCCATGTGGATGCGTACCGGCTGACCAGCCTCGCCGAGGTGGACGACCTGGACCTGGACACCGGCCTGGAGCAGGCCGTGACGGTCGTCGAGTGGGGCGAGGGCAAGGTCGAGCGGCTGGCCGAGGCGCACCTGCTCATCCGGCTGCGCCGGCCGGGCGGCGACGCGGAGCCCGCGCCCGCGGGATCCGGCCCGGAGACGCGGACCGCGGAGCTGGTTGGGGTCGGCGGGGACTGGGAGCAGCGGCTGGCCGGGCTCACCACGGTGCTGACCGGTTAGGGTACGGCGTGCGCGTCCTCGTCCTCGACACCGCCACGCCGGCGGTCACGGCCGCGGTGGTCGCGATCGCCGACCGTACCACCGTTACGCCGCTCGCCCAACGGTCCACTGTGGATGAGCGGGCCCACGGCGAACTGCTGGCCCCGGCGATGACGGCCGTGCTCGCCGACGCGGGTGTCCGCGCGGCCGACCTCGCCGCGATCGTCGTCGGCGTGGGCCCGGGGCCGTTCACCGGCCTGCGGGTGGGGCTGGTGACCGCCGCCACGATGGCTCAGGCGCTGGCGATCCCGGCGTACGGCGTCTGTTCGCTCGACGCCATCGGGTGGGCGAGCGCGGAGGGCGATCGGTCGCGGGGCGGCGGTCTCACGCTGGTCGCCACCGACGCGCGTCGCCGGGAGATCTACTGGGCGCTCTATCGGAACGGCGTCGCGGTCACCCCGCCGGCCGTGGACCGCCCGGCGGCGGCGGTCGAGCAGATCGCCGACCGGGGCGTGCAGGCGGCCGTCGGCGATGGCGCCGTACGGTACGCCTCGCTGCTGCCGTTCCCGGTTCTCGACGAGCCGCGCTACCCGCCCGCGCTGGCGCTCGCCCAGCTCGCGGCCCCGCGCGTGCTCGACCGGTCCCCGGGTGACGCGCTGACCCCGCTCTACCCTGTCTCTAATACACAAA
>JADGGF010000266.1 GCA_019690055.1 Micromonosporaceae bacterium | reverse complement strand
GTGCTGTCCACCGAGGCCGCGGTGACCTTCGCGGCCGTTCGGGGTCGCGAGATGGCCGCCGCCTGCGCCCTCGAGCCGACCGGGATGAGCGCCGTGCTCGGCGGCGACCCCGACGAGGTGACGGCCGCGATCGAGGCCGCGGGCCTGTACGCGGCCAACCGCAACGGGGCGGGGCAGATCGTGGCGGCCGGGGCCCTGCCGGCGCTGCAGGCGTTCGCGGCGGCGCCCCCGGCGAAGACCCGGGTCATCGCCCTGCAGGTCGCGGGCGCGTTCCACACGCCCTACATGGCGCCGGCCGAGAAGGCTCTCGGCGCCCTGGCCGGCGACATCACGCCGGCCACACCCCAGCGCATCCTGCTGTCCAACGCCGACGGGGCCGCGGTCAGCGACGGGGCGACGGTGCTGGCCCGCCTGGTCGCCCAGGTGACCGCCCCGGTGCGCTTCGACCTGTGCCTGCGCACGCTCGCTGAGCTCGGGGTCACCGGCATCGTGGAGCTACCGCCCGCGGGTACGCTCGCCGGCCTCGCCAAGCGCGAGCTCAAGGGGGTCCCTATCGTCACGGTCAACACGCCGGACGACCTGGCGGCGGCGCGCGAGCTGATCGCCCAGCACACCTCGGCGCCCAGCCGGGACCACCCCGACCCAGCCAGCCCCGACCAACCCCTCGCTTCGATCGGAGGAGACAACCCGTGACCGGCTCCCGCGTGATCAGCCTGGGCCACTACCAGCCGTCGCGGGTGGTGACCAACGACGAGCTCGCGCAGATCGTGGACACCAGCGACGAGTGGATCCGCGACCGGGTCGGCATCCAGCAGCGGCGCATCGCGGCCGACGGCGAGACGGTGGCGGACATGGCCGGCATCGCGGCCGAGAAGGCGCTGGCGGGCTCGGGACTGTCGGCGACGGACATCGACATGGTCATCGTGGCCACCTGCTCCTCGGTGGACCGGTGCCCGAACGTGGCCTCCCGGGTGGCGGCCCATCTCGGCATCGCGGCCCCGGCCGCCATGGACCTCAACACCGCCTGCTCCGGCTTCTCCTACGCGCTCGCCACGGCCGACCACGCGATCCGCGCCGGCGCGGCCCACAACGCGATCGTCGTCGGGGCTGAGAAGCTCTCCGACCTCACCGACTGGACCGACCGGACGACGTGCATCCTCTTCGGTGACGGGGCCGGCGCCGCCGTGGTGCGGGCCACCGCCGACGGGGAGGAGCCCGGCGTCGGTCCGGTGGTGTGGGGATCCGCCCCGGACAAGAAGGACACCCTCAAGATCGAGGGGTGGCGGCCGTACATCTGGCAGGAGGGCCAGGCGGTGTTCCGGTGGGCCACCACCGCAATCCCGCCGATCGCGCTGCAGGCCTGCGAGCGAGCCGGGGTGGACCCGAGCGAGATCGCGGCCTTCGTCGCCCACCAGGCCAATGCCCGCATCATCGACGGCATCGCCAAGCGGCTGAACCTGACTAATGCGATCATCGCCAAGGACATCGTGGAGTCCGGCAACACCTCGGCCGCGAGCATCCCGCTGGCCCTGTCGAAGCTGGTCGAGCGCCGAGAGGTGCCTTCGGGCGCGCCGGTGTTGCTCATGGGCTTCGGCGGCGGCCTCACCTACTCCGGGCAGGTCATTCGCTGCCCGTAGGCGACACCGCGTCGCCGCCCGACACCGGGATACATCGACAGATGGAAGGGAAAACCTATCACGATGAGCAGCCGTGAGGAGATCGTCGCCGGCCTCGCCGCGATCCTGGAGGAGGTCGCCGGAGTGAACCCGGCCGACGTGTCGGAGGAGAAGTCCTTCACGGAGGACCTCGACATCGACTCGCTGTCCATGGTGGAGGTCGTGGTCGCCGCCGAGGAGAAGTTCGGCGTGAAGATCCCGGACGACCAGGTCCAGAACCTGAAGACCGTCGGCGACGCCGTCTCCTACATCGTCGCCAACGCCTGATCGTTTACTGGATCCGTCACGACACTCTCCGTTTGGACGCAACTCGTGTCTGCCACAGACGTAGTCGTCACCGGGCTCGGCGCGACGACCCCGCTCGGCGGGGACGTCGCGTCGACCTGGGACGCGATGCTCGCCGGCCGCTCGGGGGTCAAGGCCCTGACCCACGAGTGGGCCGCCCAACTGCCCGTCCGGATCGCGGCGGAGCTCGCGGTCGAGCCGAGCGAGGTGCTCGACCGCGTACGGCTGCGTCGCCTGGACCGATGCGAAGCGATCGCGCTCATCGCTGCCCAGCAGGCCTGGGCCGACGCCGGGCTCGGTACGCCCGCGGGTGAGGGCACCGACCCTACCGGGGTCGACCCGGAGCGGCTCGCGGTGAGCATCGGCACCGGCATCGGCGGCATCATCACGTTGCTGGCCCAGGACGACATCCTGGAGAGCTCCGGGCCGCGCCGCGTGTCCCCGTTCACCGTGCCCATGCTCATGCCGAACGGGCCGGCCGCCGTCGTCGGGCTGGAGTTCTCCGCCCGCGCCGGGGTTCACTGTGTCGCGAGCGCCTGCGCCACCGGCGCCGAGGCCATCGCGCTCGGCTACGACATCATCCGCTCGGGCCGGGCCGACGTGGTCCTCGCCGGCGGTACGGAGGCGGTCATCCACCCGCTGCCGCTGGCCGGCTTCGCCTCCATGCGCGCGATGTCCACCCGCAACGACGAGCCGGAGCGCGCCTCCCGCCCGTGGGACAAGGCTCGCGACGGGTTCGTGCTGGGCGAGGGCGCGGCTGTCCTCGTCCTCGAGCGGGCCGAGCACGCCGCCGCCCGGGGGGCCACCGTCTACGCCCGGCTCGCCGGAGCCGGGATCACCTCCGACGGCTACGACATCGTGCAGCCGCACCCCGAGGGCGCGGGCTTCGTGCGGGCGGTGCGCAAGGCGTTGGCCGAGGCGCAGCTGACCGGCGCGGACATCGTCCACGTCAACGCGCACGCCACGTCCACCCCTACCGGGGACATGGCCGAGGTGGCCGGGTTGCGGACCGTGATCGGCGAGCACCCCGTGCTCACCGCGACCAAGTCCATGACCGGGCACCTGCTCGGGGCCGCCGGGGCGTTGGAGTCGGTCGCCACGGTCCTGGCCGTCCGGGACGGGGTGGTGCCGCCCACCATCAACCTGGACGACCCCGAGGAAGGGCTGCTCGACGTCGCCGCCGGTAAGCCGCGGTACCAGCCCATCCCGGCCGCGCTGAACAACTCGTTCGGCTTCGGCGGCCACAACGTGGCGCTCATCTTCACCCGCCCCTGAGTCAGCCAGCGACAACACGGGCGCCTCACCCCGTCCGGGATGAGGCGCCCGTTGACGTCGTGGGTCGCGGGACCTGTTGCGGCTTACGCGCCCGCGGCCTGGGCCTCGAAGACGCCCGCGTCGACCAGCCGCTTCTCGGTGATGTCCCAGCCGTCGGCGGGGTGCGCGGCGGCGAGGGCGGCGAACTCGGCGCGGATCTTCGGACCGTGACCGGCCGCGGCGAGCTTGCGAATCTCCTCGACGAACGCCTCCGAGTCCGTCCGCAGGCGCTCGGTCCGGCCCGTCACGAGGTTCCGCACGTACGCGTTCTTGCCGTGGTTGAGCGGAATCAGGTACTTGAACTCGCCCAGCACGCTCAGGGCGCCGCCGCTGGCAGAGGAAGCCTGGCCAGCGCGGACGGATGCGCGCGCGGTCTTGGAGGTGTTGCTCTTGCCTGCCATCGCGGTGCTCCTTGCGGGAAAGACCCGCGGGGACGAGTCCTCGCGGGCACGTCAACGGGAGGACCCCGGTCTAACGACCGAGCGACAAACCGGCATGGGCCGGGCGAGGAGCAAGTCTAGCCGACCGGCCGCGACAACCGACACTGGCGCGTTGCGGCGCTCACCGTGCGACGCCGCTCACCCCCGCGCGACCGGCCACGAAGGCCCCCAGTTACGAAGGCGCCAGTCACGAAGGCCCGCAGTCCCGACGACGCCCTGTTACGAAGATCCCCGCCACGAAGACCCGCCGTGTCGCTGATGTGACAGGCGGCACCATCCCGCCATAGTGTTATCGGCGCGCATCCTTACCAGTGTGGAGGCGTAACCGGCTAACCAGGAATATCGGGTAACTGAGACATATCGGATAACTGGCATATCGGGCAGCACGCCCCTGCCACGCCGACGCGAGGTCGTTGGGGAAGACGCACCTGCGTTGGAGGAGGTAGAGGCCGTGCTCAGCCGAGGTGTTCTCTACGTGCACTCGGCCCCACTCGCCGTGGTTCCGCACGTGGAGTGGGCCGTCGCGCGCGTGCTGGGCTCACCGGTACGCCTGCAGTGGGCCAACCAACCCGCCGACCGCGGCTCCGGGCGGACCTACCGCACGGAGTGCAGCTGGACGGGCCGGCCCGGCACCGCCGCCGAGTTCGTGACCGCGCTGCGGAACTGGCCGATGCTGCGCTTCGAGGTCACCGAGGAGCCGAGCCCCGGCCACGACGGCGAGCGATACATGTACGTCCCCGGGCGAGGCGTGTTCCGGGCCGCGATGAGCGTCACGGGTGACCTCATGCTCACCGAAGACCAGGTGCGCAGCGTGCTGACGACGGTCCGGGGAGCGGAGGCGATGGTCCACGCGCTGGAGCGGCTGCTCGGCACCGCGTGGGACGACGAGCTCGAACCGTATCGCCAGGCCGGCGAGGGGGCGCCCGCCACCTACCTCACCCAGGTGAGCTGAGCCGTCAGACTACCCGTGGGACGGGTGGGGGAGCTGCTCGCAGATTCCGCTTCGGCACGCCGCGACGGAGTTGCTTGCAGATTCCGCTCCGGCAAGCTGCGCGGAGTGGGGCCGTGGCGCAGCTAACGCAGGTGGGCGCGCCATCACTGGCGCGCATATGTGAAGGTGGTGCGGTGCGCGCCATGCCCCGTCGTCCTCGAACCGTCGCCGCGTCGGTTGCCATCCTCGCCCTCGGCGTCCTCGCCGCCTGCACCTCGCCCCCGCCGGCGACCCCCGAACCCGAACCAACGACGCCGTCCGTGACACCCACCGGAACGTCACCCGCGGAGATCGCCGCGGCCATCGCCGCTGGCATGTCGCCGGAGGAGCTGGTCGGGCAGGTGCTCATGCCCGACGTGACCATGCCCGCCGACATCAGCGCGGCGGTGACCGAGGTCCAGCAGTACGGCCTCGGTGGCGTGATCATCATGGGCAGCGCGACCGCCGCCGAGGTCCGGAATCTCACCGGCGCGCTGCAGTCGGCGGCGCCCACCGTCGATGGCCGGCGCCTACCGCTGCTGATCTCCGTCGACCAGGAGTACGGCTTCGTCCGCCGGATCTCCGACCTGGTGCAGCTGCCGGCGGCGATGGCGTTCGGTGCCGCCAACCGGCCGGACCTGACCGAGGCGGCGTGGGCCGCGGTCGGCCAGGAACTCGCCGCGATCGGCGTCAACGTCGACAACGCGCCCGTCGCCGACGTGATCGGGCCGGCCGGCAACGCGGTGATCGGGTCGCGCTCCTACGGCGGGGACGCCAACATCGTCGCCGGGCAGGTCGGGGCGGTGGTGGCCGGCCTGAATTCGGCGGGGGTGGCGGCCGTGGTCAAGCACTTCCCGGGGCACGGCAACACCACAGTGGACAGTCACACCGACCTGCCGGTGCTCACGCAGAGCCGGGAGGAGCTGGAGGCGCGGGACCTCGCCCCGTTCCGGGCCGGGATCGCGGCCGGGGCCCAGCTCGTCATGGTCGGTCACCTGGACGTACGGTCGATCGACCCGGGCGTGCCCGCCACCTTCTCGAGCAAGGTCCTGGTCGACCTGCTGCGGGGCGAGCTCGGCTTCACCGGCGTGGTGGTCAGCGACGCGCTGAACATGGCTGGGGCGACGCGCGAGTCGGTGGGTGAGCAGGCAATCCAGGCGATCCTGGCCGGCAACGACCTGCTGCTCATGCCCCCGTCGGTCCCCGACGCGCGGGCCGGGCTGCTCGACGCACTGCAGTCCGGCCGGCTGTCCCGGCAGCGGCTCGAGGAGTCGGTGACCCGGATCCTCACCCTCAAGCTCAGCCTCACCGAACGCCAACGGCCCGACATGTCGGTGGTGAACTCCGCCGCGCATCAGGCGGCCGCGGCCGCTGTCACCGCCGCGGGCATTACCGTCCTCAGTGGACCGTGCAGCGGCCCGCTGGTGCCCGGACCGGTCCAGATCACGACGTCGGCGGGGCGCGCCCAGCAGGCCACCTGGCTCACCGAGGCGCTGGTCGCGGCCGGCGTGAGCGTCGTGCCGTCGGGCGGCAACCGGATTCACCTGGTCGGCTACGGCGACGATCCGAGCGACCTGGCGAGCGGAGCGGCGGCCACGGTCGCGATGGACACCCCCTACCTGCTCGCCGCCGCGGACTCACCGGTGAAGGTCGCCACCTACGCCAACACTCGGGCCGCGGTGGAGGCGCTCGCCGCGGTGATCGCCGGCGGGGCCGCCGCCCCCGGCCGCAGCCCCGTCCCCGTGCCCGGGCTGCCGCCCTCCGCTTGTGCGGCCTGACCAAACCTGTTG
>JADGGF010000265.1 GCA_019690055.1 Micromonosporaceae bacterium | reverse complement strand
GGCCGGGGCGGCGAGCGCGGCGGACGCGGCGTGGGCCACGTGGTGGGGGACGTGGACCACCTTCTCGGGGTCCAGCCCGGGCAGGGCCGTGGCGAGGAAGGCGGGCGCCCGCCGGGCGTACTCCAGGCGCAGCCAGTCCCACGGGTCCCACAGGCCCATCTCGTCCGCCGGCCGGGCCAGCGACGGGTCGAACGAGTAGGCCACGGCGTCGAGGTCGTCCGGCCGGAGCCCGGCCTGGGCCAGACACCAGCGGGCGGCGAGCTCCGGCAGCTCCCAGGCGGCGAACGGTACGGGTCGCTTGCCGTGCTTGCGGCGGCTGAAGCGCTCCTCCTCGGCGGCCGCGACGGTGTGCCCGTCGACCACGAGCGCGGCGGCCGGGTCGTGGAAGAGCGCATTGACGCCAAGAACCCGCATGATCGCTGCCTACCCAACCCGGCCAGCGACCACGCCTTGTTTCATCCTGGAGAATGTCTCGCCGCCCCGAACGGGTGGTTTTGGGGTACGGCCGCCACCCGACCGGTGCGGAGCCGCTAGCGGGGGTGACCGGTCAGGGCGCTGGCGAGGACCGCGAGGTCGGCCACGAAGTCGGCAAAGGCACTCTCCCGGTCGTCGGCCCGCAGCACCGACGACGGGTGCACGGTCGCCAGGAACCGGGCCGGCGGGTCGGTCCGCGGATAGTCGTCGGGATGCTCGGCGGCGTCGGGCCAGTCCATCAGCTCGCCGCGGTGCCGCGTCACCCGGAACGACGGGCCGGCCAGCGCCTGCGCCGCGGTCGCCCCGAGCGCGACCACGCCGGCCGGGCGCAGCAGACCGAACTCGGCGCGCAGCCAGGGCCGGCAGGCCAGGATCTCCGTACGCTTCGGTGTGTCATGGAGGCGCCTTTTCGACGAGCCACGTGTGTAGAACTTAAAATGCTTCACCGCGTTGGTGAGGTAAACCTGGTCGGGCGGGATGCCGGCCTGCGCCAGGGCCCGGGTCAGCACGCGGCCGGCCGGGCCGACGAACGGTTCGCCCCGCCGGTCCTCCACGTCCCCCGGTTGCTCGCCGATCAGCACGACCCGTGCGTCGACCGGTCCCGCGGAGACGACCGCCTGGGTGGCGTTGCGATACAGATCGCACCCGCGGCAGCCGTTGGCGGCCGCGCGCAGGTCGTCGAGGCTCGCGCCGGCCGGGACGTACGGCTGCGCCGAATGGGTCGGTGTGGCCCCTGCCGGTTGCCTCGTGGCTGGTTGCCTGGTCGCCGCCGGTGGTCTGCTCGCCGGCTTGGCCGCGTTCCCGGCCGCCCGCCGGGCGGCCGCGGGGCGGGACCGGGTCGGACTGGACCGGGTCATGCTGTTCCGCTACCCAGCGCTGCGGGATCCATGTACGCCCTGCGGCGTCCGGTCACGGCGCCGGCCACGGTCATCCGGCGGCCAGGCCCAGGAGAGGTGTTCGCTACGGAGAGTGATCGGAGGCCGCCGACCCTCGGGCGAACGCATGCCCGCCTTTGCTCTGCTCACCTGGGCGCAACGCCTCCCTAGCAGTAAGAATAGAGGAGTGATCAGATATCGATGGATTTTCCGCGACCACGCTCCGTCATCGTCGGGTGCCCGGAGTCCGGCCAGGACGAACTGTCGGACCCCTGTGGGACCATCGCCGAGATGACGGCATGGCGGGATGTCGAGCAGGCGGAGCCGGAGTTTGCGCGCCGGGTGCGGGCGCTGTTCGACGCGCGGAAACACAAGACGATCGCGACCGTGCGGGCCGGCGGGGCGCCCCGCATCTCCGGGATCGAGGCGTCCTTCGAGGACGGCGAGCTGGTGTTCGGCTCCATGCCGAATGCGCGCAAGGGCGCCGACCTTCGGCGCGACCCCCGGTTCGCCCTGCACAGCCCGACCGTCGACCCGGTCGACGGTTCGCCGGCGCAGTGGCCGGGCGAGGCGAAGATCTCCGGCCGCGCGATCCTCCGCGAGCCGACCCCCGGCGTCGAGGGCGACCAGTTCCGCGCCGACATCACCGAGGTGGTATACACCCACCTGAATGAGCAGGCCACGATGCTCGTCGTCGAGTGGTGGACGCCGACGCACGGCCTGCGACACGCCGAACGCGCCTAGCCTCAGGCTCGCCGGGACCGCTGGCGATCCTGAGGCTAGGCCGGTGGTGAGGCGGGCCGGTGGTTTGCGTGGGGGCGCCTTGCAGGCGTCGGGCCCGATGAACGTCCGGCCTTGATTGACGTCCGGCCCTGGACGTTGGGGCCTGATGACCTGGGACACGGATGACATTGGACCCGGACTACGCCGGGTACGGGTGTGGAAGACTCCATCCGGACACATTCACCGGACGCGGGCGACCGCTCGACGACCGAGCTCACGGAGGCGCGGGGCGTGCCAGGTAATCGGGACGCGCAGCCACGCTGCGTGTACGTGGTCGGGATGGGCGCGGGCGCCGGCAAGGCGACGGTTGCGCTCGGGCTCGCCGAGCTCCTGTCGCGCCAGGTGGCCCGGATCGGCGTGTTCCGGCCGTTGGTCAACGGGGGCGTACCGACCGAGGCCCGGGCCGATTCGGCGCGCTCGTCGCTTGAGTCCGGTGGGCTTGACGCCGGCGGGGCGGACCCGACGCTGACGCTGCTGCGGGAGCGCTATCACATCGGGCTTCCCTACGAGGACCTGTACGGCGCCACGTACGCCGAGGCCGCCGCGCTCGTCGCCGACGGCCGTCGCGAGGACCTGATCTCCCGCATCGTCGAGCGGTACCGGCACGTCGAGCGGCGCAGCGCCGCGATGGTGGTGGTCGGCAGCGACTTCGACGCCGATGCGGTCGGCGGTGCCGGCGGCATCCCCCGGGAGTTGGCGTTCAACGCCCGGCTGGCGACGGAGTTCGGTGGCGTCGTGGTCATCGTCCTCAACGGCCTCGGGCAGGACGCCGAGAGCCTGGCCAGCGCCGCCCGGACCGCGCTGCACAGTATGGTCGACCTCGGCGCGACCGTCGTGGCGGTGATCGCCAACCGGGTGGCGCCCGACCTCGTGGCCGACACAGTCAAGCCGTACCTCACCGTCGACGCGTACCGGCCCGACGGGCGGGCGCCGGGGATGTCCGTCCCGGTGTACGCGATCCCCGAGGTGCGCAGCGTCTCGGCACCGACGGTCGCCGAGGTCGCCGCGGCGCTGGACGCCACGTGGCTGGCCGGCGACCCGACCACCCGGGACCGCGACGTGCTCGACTTCGTGGTGGGGGCGGCGCAGGTGCCGGTGCTGCTCGACCACCTGACCGACGGCTGCCTGATGATCACCCCCGGCGACCGGAACGACCTGCTGGTGGCGGTCGGGGCCGCGCACGCCGCGGGCCAGGTCTCGGTCCCGGGCATCGTGCTGACACTCGGCGAGCAGCCCGACGCGCGGGCGTTGGGTGTGGTCGAGCGCCTCGCCCCCGGCGTGGCGGTGCTCTCCGTTCCAACGGACAGCTTCGACACGGTCGCCCGGGCCAGCCGCATCGAGGGCCAGCTGCGCGCCGACAACCCGCGCAAGGTGGCGGCCGCGATCGGCGCGTTCGAGTCCCATGTGGACACCGACGAGCTGGTCCGCCGGCTGGAGCTGGTCCGGTCGGACCGGGTGACGCCGCTGATGTTCGAGTACGACCTCATCGACCGGGCTCGCGCAAACCGGCGCCACCTCGTGCTCCCCGAGGGTGACGAGGAGCGGATCCTGCGCGCGGCCGAGGTCGTGCTGCGCCGGGGCGTGGCCGACCTGACCCTGCTCGGCGACCCCGACCAGATCAGCCGGAAGGCGCGGGAGCTCGGCGTGGACGTGAGCGCGGCGCGGGTGGTCGACCCCGCCACCAGCCCGTGGCTGGAGGAGTTCGCCCACGCGTACGAGCGCCTGCGGCGGCACAGGGGCCTCACGCTCGACCGGGCGCGGGACACGGTCCGGGACGTCAACTACTTCGGCACGATGATGGTCGAGACCGGCCGTGCGGACGGCATGGTCTCCGGGGCCACGCACACGACCGCCGCCACGATCCGCCCGGCATTCGAGATCATCAGGACGGAGCCGGGCGTGACGGTGGCCTCCAGCGTGTTCTTCATGCTGCTGGCCGACCGCACCCTGGTCTACGGGGACTGTGCCATCAATCCCGATCCGGAGGCGGTCCAGCTCGCGGACATCGCCATCTCCAGCGCGCAGACGGCGGCGCGCTTCGGCATCGAGCCACGGGTGGCGATGCTGTCGTACTCGACGGGGACCTCGGGGACGGGGGCCGACGTGGAGAAGGTGGCCGAGGCGACCCGGTTGGTCCGCCAGCGCCGGCCCGACCTGCTCGTGGAGGGACCGATCCAGTACGACGCCGCGATCGACCCCATCGTGGCGGCCACGAAGGCGCCGGGGAGCCCGGTCGCCGGCCGAGCAACGGTGTTCATATTCCCTGATCTGAATACTGGCAACAACACATACAAGGCCGTGCAGCGCTCGGCGGGGGCGATCGCCGTCGGCCCGGTCATCCAGGGCCTGCGCCGGCCGGTCAACGACCTGTCGAGAGGGGCGACCGTGAAGGACATCATCAACACGGTGGCGATCACCGCGATCCAGGCGGCGCGATGACCGCGCCGCCGACCGGCCGGGTGCTGGTGCTCAACTGCGGCTCATCGTCGATCAAGTACCGGCTCTACGACGGCGACCTGACCGTTGACGGGGGCAGGGTCGTCGACGGTGGCCTGGTCGAACGCATCGGCGAGGAGGGCGGCGGCCCCGCCGACCACGCGGCCGCGCTGCAGGACCTGATGGGCCGGCTCGACCTCGGCGAGCTCACCGCGGTCGGGCACCGGGTCGTCCACGGCGGCCTGCGGTTCAGCGCGCCAACCGTGATCGACGACGATGTGGTCGCCGCGATCGAGGCTCTGGTGCCCCTGGCCCCCTTGCACAACCCGGCCAACCTGGCCGGCATCACCGTGGCCCGCCGACTGCTGCCGGACACGCCGCAGGTCGCGGTCTTCGACACCGCGTTCCACCGTACGCTGCCCGAGGCGGCGGCGACGTACGCGATCGACCGCGCGGTCACCCAGGAGTACGGCATCCACCGGTACGGCTTCCACGGCACCTCGCACGCGTACGTGTCGCGCCGCACCGCCGCGCTGCTGGGCCGCGCGTACGAGGACGTCAACGTCATCACCCTGCACCTCGGCAACGGCGCCAGCGCCTGCGCGGTCGCCGGCGGTCGCAGTGTCGCCACCTCCATGGGACTGTCTCCTCTGGAGGGCCTGGTCATGGGTACGCGCAGCGGCGACATCGACCCCGCGATCGTCTTCCACCTCCAGCGCAACGCTGGCATGTCCGTCGATGAGATCGACCATCTGCTCAACCACCGCAGCGGCCTGTTCGGGCTGTGCGGGGCCAACGACATGCGGGAGGTACTGCGCCGGCGGGCGGCCGGCGACCCGGCGGCCGCGCTGGCCTTCGACGTCTACTGCCGGCGAATCACCGCGTACGTTGGTGCGTACTACGCCCTGCTGGGCCGCGTCGACGCGATCACGTTCACGGCCGGGATCGGGGAGAACGCCGCGGACGTCCGAGCGGCCGCGCTGGCCAATCTGGAGCGCCTCGGCATCGCTGTCTCGCCCGAACGCAATGCGACCGGTGCCGGCGAGCGGATCATCTCGCCCGAGGGCGCCGAGGTGGCCGTCTGCGTGGTGCCGACCGACGAGGAGCGCGAGATCGCCACCCAGACGCTGCTCGCGGTCAGCCGGGCCCCATGACCGTCCACTGAGGACAGACTCGCGCGCGCCATCGCCCTGACGGCCGGGCCGTGACCGGTAGTCGCCTCCGGGCCGTATGACCGGCAATCTGCACGCCGCCCACACCACCGTCCGTCACCGTCCGGCATAGATCGGGGATCTTCACGCTATGTTTCTTGCCTGGCCGGAGGGTGTTGCGTATTTGTGTGCAGAGCAAAGTGTCCGCGGCAAGGCCGGGGTGCCAGGCGTCATTGGACCAGGCGTCACAGGCCGAGGGCACGGGCGAGCTCGGCCTTGGTCATGGTCGAACGTCCCTTGATGTTGCGGATCTTGGCCTCCTGGTAGAGCTGCTGACGGGTGCGGGGGACCGGCCCGAGGGTCGAGATCGCGCGACGACTCGACGCCCCCCCGCGTCCCCGCTGAATGGTCTGGGGGGCACTGGTCATGCGCCGACCGAGACGGGCGCTGGCCGGCGACGCCTTGCGGGCGGATGTGCTGCGTGAGGCTGCGGCGCTCCGTGAGGCGTCGACACTGCGGGGACCGCGGGGCATGGCTCCTCCTGTGATACTCGGATGCCGTGGTGTGGGCGAGGACCACCTCGCCGGGCATTGCGGCCGGGCAGCGTGCCGGGCGCGCGGCCACAAGTGCGTCCGCTGTCCTTGTCTACCGCAGCCCGCCTGTCAAGGGCCATGTGAAAGTCCCCGCTGGTGGTCACTGAATGTCCCCACCTTTGGCCACGTCAGGTCATGATCGGCTCCTTGCGGTTCGGGTGCGGGCTT
>JADGGF010000264.1 GCA_019690055.1 Micromonosporaceae bacterium | reverse complement strand
CAACTCGGCCTGCTCGACGGCGACCCGGATCGCCGTCTCCTGCACCTGGTTGAACGCCTGGCCGACCTGGCCGATCTCGTCGTTACCGAACTCCAGCGGCGGCGCTTCCTGCTTGACGTCGACCTGCTCGCCCGCCTGGAGCCGTTCCACCACGCGGGGCAGCCGGTAGGAGGCCAGGTCGCGCGCCGCGTTGCGCAGGCGCTGCAGCTGGCGGACCAGCTGCCGGGCGGTGGTGATCGAGATCACGATGGACGCGATGACCGCGGCGAGACCGAGCACACCGAGCAGCACCAGCCGCAGGGCCGTGCCGATGGCGACCGGGGTGGCCTGCGCGATGACCGCCTCGACGTGTGCCGCCTCGAAGTCACGCAGCTCGCGGATCATCCCGTCGGCCGCGGCGCGCCAGGCCTCCGGCGTGACGCCGAGCGCGCCGGGCTGGCCGCTCATGATCTGGTTCTCGACGGCCTCGAACTGCTGGTACGCCGAACCGGTGCGCACCTGCTCGAACTGGGCCCGGGAGTCGCCGGTCAGCCGTTCGAAGGCGGAGGCGTGCAGGTAGCGGCGGGCGCCGACGATCTGGGCGAACTCGGCCCGCTCGGCCGCGGAGAACTGACCCGAGACGATCGCCCCCGAGATGATCGCGTCCTCCCGGATCATCAGCTCGCGGGCGTAGGCCATGTCGGTGACCACCGCGGTGGCCTGGGCGAGGGCCTTGTCGTCCCAGGTGGCCAGCGACCGGTTGACCACGAAGGCCGAGTCGATGATCGCCGTGAACCGCTCGACGATCTCCAAGGTGCCGATGCCCCGCCGGTCGACCGCCGCGCGCAGCGACTCGACCTCGGCGTAGGCCGCCTCGAACTCGGCCAGCGTGCGCCGCAGCTCGTCGGACTTGACCCACTCGACCCATCCGCCCGAGGCGCTGGCCTGCAGTTCGGCCATGGCGGTGTCGGTCTCTTCCCGCGCGGTGGCCAGCGCGTCGGCCGCGGAGGAGTCCCCGCTGACGTAGAGGACGGAGGCCTGCCGCTCGTCCTCGAGGGCGTCGGTGAGGACGCTCAGGGGAAAGCCGATGTCGTTGGCCGTGACCGTGACCCACAACATGTTCAGGCCTTCGCGCACGGTCACGTACGCGGCGAACGCCCACAGCGCCGTCAGCGACACCAACAGCGCGACGACCTTGGAGCGCACACGCGTATTGCGGGATTTCATTGCCCTCGTCCTAACATGGCCGACTTTTGTGTTCAGCCAAACACCGCGCCCACCGTCAGAGCCGGTGGCACGCTAGCAACGCGCGGCCGACTGCCTCAACCAGCCGCGGCATGGAGCGTAGCCGATGGCGGGCGGCCCGGAAACGCTGGGGGTATCGCGCCACCACGCTCCGTGGTGTAGCTCGCGGTGTATGTCCACTTTGGTCAGCATTACCCGTCGGTACGCGGGGCCCGTCTGCCGGGATGGTGCCCCCACGCTCCGACCCCCTCATGCTATGACGGGATGACGCGCCAGTGGCGGTGTCACGGTCCGGCGGTGGGGTGCCGCCGGCCGCGACGGCGCGGAAATGTCCATAGTGGAGCGTCTGTGACCGGACGCGGGCGGGGAGGCGTGATGTCCGTACGGTCAACGGAGCTCGCGGGCCCGAGGGCGGCGCGCGGGGCGGTTCAGCGACCCGACGCGCCGGTCGGCTGTTCCTGTGCCGCCGAGGCGAGCCAGCTGCTCGCCGCCGTCGCCCGCGACCAGATGGGGGCCGTTTCGCCGTCGGTCTACGAGACCGCGCGCCTGGTGGCCCTGGGGGCGTGGTTGCCCGGTCACCGGACCCGGATCGAGTACCTGCTCAGCACCCAGAAACCGGACGGCAGCTGGAGCGGGCCGGAGGCGTACGCGCTGGTCCCGACGCTGAGCGCGACCGAGGCGCTGCTGGGCATCGTGCTGGAGCCGTCCCGGCTGCCGAGCGGGATGGTCGCCCGGTGCGTGCAGGCGGTCGACAAGGGCCTGGCCTCGGCGCGGGCGCAGCTGCAGTCGCTGCGGGCCGCCGACCTGCCGGACACGCCGGCGATCGAGGTGATCGTGCCGTACCTGGTGGCGCGGCTGCACGACGGCCTGGCCCGGCTGCGGGCCAGCGACGTCAGCGGGCTGGACGCGTGGCGCGCCCGGGTCCGGTTGCCGCTGCCCCGGGGCCTGACCGACAAGACGCTGCGGGCGGTCACGGCGGCGCTGGCCAACGGCACCCCCGCGCCGCTGAAGGTGCAGCACAGCCTGGAGGTCGTCGGTGACCTGGCCCGGGGCGTGCGGGGCGTGCCCCGCCTGGCGCTGGGCGCGGTCGGGGCGGCGCCGGCCGCCACCGTGGCGTGGCTGGGTTCGCCGCCGGTGGACCGGTCCGGCGCGTCGACCCGGTACCTGCGGCGGGTCATCGCACACTACGGCGGTCCGGTCCCGTGCATCCTCCCCATCACCAACTACGAGCGGGCCTGGGTGGTCAACAGCCTGGCGCTGGCCGGACTCACGCGTCCGGCCCCGCGTCAGCTCGGCCCGCGGATGCTGGCCGCGCTGGGGCCGCGGGGCCTGCCCGGTGGCGCCGGCATCCCACCGGACGCCGACACCACGGCCGTCACCCTGACGGGGCTGCGCCGCCTCGGCGTCGAGGTCCGGGACACCGTGCTGCGCCGGTTCTACGTGGGCCCGCACTTCTACACGTGGTCCGGGGAGCGGACCGCGTCCCCCACGACCAACGCACACGTGCTGACCACGCTGGTCGAGGGGGCGACCCGACGTTCCGCGTGGCGGGACGAGGCGATCGACCGCGTGACGTCGTGGCTGTGCGACACGCAGGGCCCGGACGGCTTCTGGCTGGACAAGTGGCACGCGTCGGAGTACTACGCCACGGCCTGTGTGGTCGCGGGGCTGCGCGACGCCGGGGCCCACACCACCTCGCCGCGGGCGGCCGAGGTGATCGACCGCGCGGTCGCGTGGGTGCTGGCGAGCCAGCGCCGCAACGGCTCGTGGGGGCGGTGGTCCGGCACCGCCGAGGAGACGGCGTACGCGCTGCAGATCCTGCTCTACAAGGCGCCGTTGGACCGGCGGACCCGGGCCGCGGCCCGGCGGGGCTACGCCTTCCTGGTCGCCGCCGAGGGCAGTGACCCGGTCGAGCTGTGGCACGGCAAGGACCTCTATGACGCACCGCACATCGTCCGGGCCGCCGTGGTCGGCGCGCGGCATCTGGCCGAGACGACCCTGGGGCTGACCGAGCGGGGATCGGCGATCCGGGCGATTCCCCGCCAACGGACGATCTTGGCCGGTTAGCGCGGCAGAGTGGGCCGCTCGGCGGACGCGGCGGCGAGCCACCCGTGACACCATGGTCGCGCGGTGTGCAGGGGAGGTGGCTGGTGACGGACTTTGCGGAACGTGTCCGGTCGCACTTTCCGGAAGGCCTGACCGGGATCATCGCGGTCGGCGGCACCCGAACCAGCTTCGTGCTCAGCACCGAGACCAGCGACGTCGAGGCCCTCGGTCGGATCGACGTCGCCCAGTATGCCCAGTTCGCCGCGGACCGCTACCTCGGCCTGCTGCGGATGTTCTTCGACCTGGGTGGTCAGAACCTCATCGTGCCCGTGCTCTCCTACCAGGCCTTCGCCAACGAGCGCGGGCCGGAGTACACGAGGGAGTACACCGGTTTCGTTCGCTGGCTGGCCGACGACTACTTCCAGCAGGTGTACCGCGAGCTGGACGTCGACCCGTACTTCTGCGGCATCGACACCCTGCTGCACCTGCCCAAGAGCGACCCGGCCCGGGCCCTGGGCGAACAGCTGCGGGACTTCGCGGCCAAGTGGCCCTACGAGCCCGGCCGCCACATCGTGGTGTGGGAGGTCGCGCCGATTCCGCTGTACTCGTTCTGGCGCGCGGTGGCCGACCTCAAGCCGAAGCAGCGCCGGGCGCTCGACGAGGAGCTGGCCGCGGTGACCGACCTGGACCAGCTCTACCGTCGGCTGTTCCGGTTCTACGCGGCCTCGGCCTTCGGGACCGAGATTCCCATCCCGCACTTCTACATCGGCACCAACCGCAACGGCGACCTCAAGCTGCGGGCCCCGATGTCGCTGTCGATGCTGTGCGGGGGCGGGTTCCGAGCCTTCTTCACGCCGTACCCGACGCTGTTCCTCACCAGCGAGACGTTGCGGGCCATCATCGAGGACCTGATGTCCGGCGGCGGCCTGCGCTCGTTCCGCAAGGACTACGAGGGCCAGTACACACAGGAGCTGCTGCGCCGGGAACGCGAGCGGGTGCTGGCCCTGCGGGACGACCCCCGCTCGACGGTGGGCCTGCTGCGTCGGACCGGTGAGGGCTGAGGCCGTGGGTGACCGTCCGGGGGAGGCCGTCACGGGCCCGAGGTACTGCCTGCTCGACTTCGACGACACGCTCGCCGTCGGGCCGATGACGTGGGGGATCGAGCAGTTTCTGCCCGACCTGATGGCCCGTCACGGCCTGACGGCCGACGCGGACCGTCTCGACGCCGCGCTGCTGCGGGCGCAGGAGTCGGCCGCGGCCCGGTTCGACGAGAGCCGGATCCTCGACGACTTCCTCACCGACCTCGGCTGGCCCGAACCGCTGCGGGCCGAGCTCGCCGCGGCGGCCCGGGCCGACTTCGCGTTCACGCTGTTCCCCGACACGGTGCCGTTCCTGACAAGCCTTCGAGATCGGGGGATCCGGATATTTGTGGTTTCCAACAACAACCGGTGCCCCCGGATCGCCGGTGAGCTGGGCATCGCCGACTATATAGAGGCATTCTTCACTCCGCGGATGGACCCGGCCTACCGCCCCAAGCCGGACCGGAGCCTGTTCGACGCGGTCCGGGCCGCGGTCGCGGACCTGGGGCCGGAGAACACCGTCATGGTCGGCGACGACCCGTGGTCGGACGGCGCGTTCGCGGCCGCGGTCGGCCTGCCGTGCTGGATCGTCGACCGGCGCGACCGGTACGGTTCGCTCGCCCTGGCGCCCCACATCGTGCGCGTGGCCAGCCTGGTCCAGGTGCTGGTCGCCGCGCCGCGCGCGGCCGACCGGACGCCGATGGCCGAGTCGCCGTCCGGCGACGATATATCGGTCACCCAGTCGCCGTCCGGCGCTACTTCGGTAACCCAGTCGCCGTCCGGCGCTACTTCGGTAACCCAGTCGCCGTCCGGCGCTACTTCGGTAACCCTGTCGCCGTCCGGCCACACATCGGTAGTTGCGCAGAGGTCGGCGACCGAGGCCCCGGTCGGGCCCGGGCGCGTCGAGCCGGGCGATCCACCGGCGGCGCGGCCCGACAAGGTCCGGTGACGGAGTACGCCATGCCCGGGTCGAGGAACAGGTCGACGCCCCTGCCCCTGTCGGCGTCCATGCCTCAGTCGATGCCCATGTCGTTGGCCCGCGCCCCGGTCCTGGTGTCCGGACGCGGGCGTGCGACCCCCGACGCGGTCGGGGGTACGGACCATCACGGGAGCCGTCGATGAAGTTCCTGCGCGACACCTGGCTGATCCTGCAGCGCCAGCTGCTGCTCAACGTCCGCCAGCCGGTCTGGGTGCTCGTCGGCGTGTTTCAGCCGGTCATGTTCCTGCTGCTGTTCGCGCCGTTGCTGAAACCCGCGCTGGCGACGCTGGGGGTGGCCAGCGACGTCGAGGCGTACCGCATCTTCGTGCCCGGCCTGCTGGTCATGCTCGCCATGTTCGGCGGGCTGTTCCAGGGCTTCGGCCTGATCGCCGAGCTGCGGGCCGGCATCATCGAGCGCTCCCGGGTCACCCCGGTCAACCGGGTCGCGCTGCTGCTCGGCCGGGCGTTGCGGGACGTGGTCG
The DNA here is from genome assembly GCA_019690055.1 of Micromonosporaceae bacterium. Lineage (GTDB taxonomy): Bacteria > Actinomycetota > Actinomycetes > Mycobacteriales > Micromonosporaceae > DATBGZ01. The sequence goes on along the minus strand of JADGGF010000264.1, from coordinate 675 downwards.
TGCTGCTGGGGCAGGCGGTGATCATCACGGTCCTGTCGCTGGCCTTCGGCCTGCGGGTGGCCCTGGGCTACCTCCTGCTGATCTATGTCCTGCTCGCCCTGATCGGGCTGGCCACCGCGGCCATCTCGTACGCGGTGGCGCTGCGGCTGCGGGCCGAGGACAGCCTGTCGAACCTCATGACCGCCCTGACCCAGCCCATCCTGCTGCTGTCGGGGATCCTGCTGCCGATGTCGTTCGCCCCCGTCTGGCTGCAGCACGTCGCCGAGTGGAACCCCTTCTACTGGGCCGTCAACAGCGCGCGGGCGCTGGCCGCCGGCGACCTCTACCACCACCACGTCTGGCAGGGGATGGCCGTGATCGCCGCGCTGGCGGTGGTGTCGCTGCTGTGGGCCACCCGGGAGTTCCGGCGCAGCATCCGGTGACGTCAATCCGGTGACGTTGATCGCTGACATCAATCCGGTGACGTCGTCGTGAAAGAAACCCGGACCGTCGGGACGGGCCCGTCGGGAAGAGCAGACACCGAAGAATCGGGGCATCGAAAAAGTGGACATCAAAAAGGCGGATATCGAAAAAGCGGACATCGAGAGAGCGGACATCGGGGAAAGCCGGGCATTCGGGGAAGCGGGGATCGGAAAGGGAGCTGTGATGGCGCACTTCCTGTTCGCCGAGTGGGAC
>JADGGF010000263.1 GCA_019690055.1 Micromonosporaceae bacterium | reverse complement strand
GGAACGGCGTACGGAAGAGGCGGTCGCCGTCGGTGGGGTCCGGGCACAGCGCCAAGCCGTAGCGCTTCTGCTTGACCAGACCAGGCACCCCCATGGTGCTGCCGAGCGTGCTCGCCTCGCCCTCGGCCACGACGAAGACGTCCTCGGCCAGGCAGGTGCGCACCAGTTCCTGCATGGGGATGTCGGCCGCCCCCGCGGCGAACTCCATCGGGTTCTCGACGAAGACCGCCATCGGGGGACGCTGAGCCGCCTTCACCACGGCCGTGAGCTGTTCGGCTCCGTCGCGCGCCTGCTCGGCGCCGAGGTAGCACCCCGCCCACAGGGATAGTCCGGCCAGCTCGGACCGTCGCCCGGGGACGAACAGGTACAGGCGCATGGTGGGATCGAAGCGGCGCAGCGCCGTAGCGAGGGCCCGCATGGCCGCGGTTCGGCCGGACTGGGGCGGACCGGCGATGAGGAACCCACCGACCGGGGTGAACGGCATCGGCTCCAGCGTCTCCGCGGCCAGGCCGAGCACCGGAAGGCCGTTGACGGTTGCCGGCAGTTCCGCCAGCACGACCCGCTCGGGCATGGCCCGCACGGCCGGGGCGGGCGTGACCCCGGCCCGGCGCATCGACTCGGCGAGCTGGGTGACCATCGACGCCTGGCTGTAGTTGTCCGTCGCCCCACCGAGCACGGCCACCTGTATCTCCACGTCGCCGAGCAGGCCCCGGCCGGGCGGCGAGGCCGGCTTGAGCACGTCCAGCGGCACCCCGAGGCTCTGGTAGTCGTTGGGGTCGGCCATCCGCAGGACGATGCGGGTCTGGATCTGGGCTGCCAGGGCCGAGGGCACCGAGGCGGGCCGGTCCGCGGTGATGAGCACGTGGACACCCACCGCCCGACCATCAGTCGCGATCTGTGTCAATGCGTCGAATATTCGTGCGCGGTCGCCGACCTCGTACGCCTGCCGGAACGCCGCGATCCCGTCCACGAGCAGCAGGATGCGCGGCTCCTGCGGGGCGTTGGCGATGGTGCGGTAGGCCGTGATGGTTCCGGCGCCGACCCGGCTGTAGCGTTCGCCGCGTTCCGCCACCAGCGCCGCGAGCCAGCGGATCAGGCGAGCGATGCGGTCGTGGTCGGTACCGACGACGATGCTGCCGACGTGCGGCAGTTCCTCGAGCATGGCCAGGCTGCGGTTGCCGAAGTCGAGCCCGTACACGTGGCACGGTCCGCCGCTGGCGGTGGCCGCGGCCGCGATGGCGATGGTCCGCAGCAGCGTCGACTTGCCCGAGCCACCGGTGCCGTAGACGGCCAGGTTGCCCTGCTTGTCGGGGTAGAACGCCACCGGCGGCTGGGCCTGCTGCTCCGGCAGGTCCTGCACCCCGAAGACCAGCTCGTGGTCGACACGCCGCCGCGGCACCTTCTCGAGGTCGTAGACGCGCTGCAGCTCGGGCAGCCAGGGCTGGCGGGGCCGGCGCAGCCCGGCCACCTTCGTGGCCTCGACGATGGCCCCGATCATGCGCTGGATGTCGGTCGGACCCAGGTCGATGGGGGCCCGCTCCACCTCGGGGACCCGCCACACGGCGCGGTCGCGACCGAAGCGAAGCTCCTCGATAAGAATCTCCGGTGGGGGCGGGGCGTCGCTGGTCCAGCCGCCGCCGTAGCCGGCCTGAAACACCACCAGGCGTCCCGGCCCCGTCTTCGAAACGGCCCGGCCAGGGATCGACGGGTCGAAGTGGGCTGCCTGGGGCGTGCCGAGCACGTCGACGCTGTCGTTCTCGTCGGCGGTCCGCAGCGCCAGCCGGAGGTTGGTGTTGGCGCGCAGATTCTCCCGGATGACACCAGCCGGCCGCTGGGTGGCGAGGATCAGGTGGACGCCCAGCGAACGTCCCCGCTGCGCCACGTCCACCACCCCGTCGATGAACTCGGGGAGTTCCTTGACCAGGGCGGCGAACTCGTCGACCACGATGACCAGGCTCGGCGGTGCCTCGGCCACGCCCTCCCGCTCCAGCTCCAGCAGATCCTTGACCCGGTACTTGGCGAAGAGCTCCTCGCGGGCCTTGAACTCGGCCCGCAACGAGGTCAGCGCCCGGCGGACCAGGTGGGGGTCGAGGTCGGTGAACAGCCCGACGGTGTGCGGCAGGTACACCAGATCCTTGAAGGCCGAGCCGCCCTTGTAATCGATGAGCATGAACGTCAGCCGCTGCGGGCTGTGGGCGGCGGCCATCGCCAGGATCCACGCCTGGAGCAGCTCGCTCTTGCCGGAGCCGGTGGTGCCACCCACGAGCGCGTGCGGCCCGTCCTCGCGCAGGTCCAGTGCGTGGGGTCCGGCGGCGCTGCGACCGATCACCGCCCGTAGCGTGCCGGCCTTGCGCTCCCCACCGGTGGTCGCGTACGGGCCGGTGAGGATGGACCGGTTCTCCCGCCAGCGCTCCAGGATGTACTCGGCCGATGGTGATACCGGACGGTCGCCGATCGACAGCAGCGACACCGTCCGCGGCAGGTCGCTCGCGTCCTCCACCCGCGCCCCGACGTCGACGACCGGAGCCAACCGCCGCCCCAGGGCGTCGGCGGTGGCCGCGTCGAGCAGGTCGACCTGCAGCGGCTGCACCAACTCTCCCGTGTGGACGAACCCGGCCGCCGCCTGGGGGGAGCCGGGCTGCACCGTGACGAAGTGGCGGCAGGCGGCGGGCAATTGGGTGACGTCCTCGGCCAACCAGAGCACGACCACGCCCTGGCGCCAGCCGCGCTCGGCGATCTCCACCAGCCGGCTCCGCTCGACCGGCACGGCGTCCTCGACCAGGACCAGCACGACGGGCCCGGCCGGGCGGGCCGAGCCACCACCGGCCGATCGCCGCTCGCCCTCGCGCGTAGCGATCAGGTCCTCGACCGCCGAGACGAGGGCGTTCGCCTCCTCGTGGGTGGCGGCGAGCGGCCAGACCGGGGCCCGGCCCACCGGTGCCTTCAGCGGCGAGTGCGGCGAGGTGGTGTGCGGCAACCAGGCCAGCCATTGCCAGTCCCGCGCGCGCTGGTCGGCGGCCACCGCGACCAGCACCAGCTCCGCGGGCGAGTGCAGGGCCACCGCCTGAGCCACGAAGGAGCGGGCGGCCCCGAGCACGAGCTCACGCGGGCCGGCGACGCCGATGGCCCCGTGTTCCAGCGGCTGGGCCAGCACCGGGACGTTGTCGACGTACCTGAACCGGTCGCGTACGGCCATCACCTCGGCGGCGAGGTCACGCGGCACGTCCCGGCGCGAAGACACTGTGATCTCGCTGCGGGACGGCTGGCGCCCCAGGCCGAGCCGGAACTCGCAGAAACCCGGGTCGTCGGGCCGGCGCGTCCACAGCAGCGGGGTCCGGCGCTGGACCGCATCGATGCATTCCGACAGTGTCGGATGTTCGCGCCCGCGGGCGGCCACCTCCTCCGCCGCGGCCCGCTCAGCCTGCGCCGTCAGCTCGGCGAGCTCGGCCCGGAAGTGCTTGACCGCCTTCTTGAACGCCGCCTTCCCAGCGAGGCGTCCCTCGATCGCGTACCCGATGACCATCAGCGGGCTGAACAGGACGAACACCAGCGAGAAGGCCGACCGCGTGACCAGGTACAGGATCCCGCCCATGATCAGCGGAGTGACCGCCGCGATCACCGGGAAGCGGGGCGGGTCCGCGGGCTTGGGCGGTTCCGGGGCCTCGAAGGTCTCGCCCGGGTAGCGGGGATCCAGCCGCGGCGAACGGATATGCCCGTCGGCGGCCCCGTCCGCGCTGAGGGTGGCCGCCGCCGAGGAGAGCACCCGCACCGTGAACCGGGTGTCGCCGAGCTGAACCACGTCGTCGGGGCGGAGCACCGCCCGGGTGACCCGGGCCCCGTTGACCTCGATGCCGTTGGCCGACCCCAGATCGACGATCTCCGGCAGGACGCCGATGGTGAGTCGGGCGTGCCGCCGCGACACGAGCGGATCGCTCAACACAACCGCGCACTCCGGGTCCCGACCGATGACCGCGCTGAGGGATCGCACGGGCAGTTCCTGGCCGCCCGGCCCGAGCACGGTGACGACCGCCACCGTGTCCTGGAGTTGGGCCGCGTACGCCTCCGGCGCCCAGGTCAGCGCCACCGTCATGCCCGAGCGCAGGCCGCTGTCAGCCACCCGGACGCTCGGGTCGAGGGCGACCCCGGTTCCCTTGTCGACGACCAGCGTCGCCCGGCCGGCGCCCGGACCGTGGCTCGCCACCGGCGACCCGCCCTGAAGCGGATCGGCCCGCCACAACCGCTCCGCGAGGTCGCCCACGGTGGCGCCGGTGTCCACAGTGGCCATGAGGTCGACCGGCGGAGCGCCGTTGTGGCGCCGCAGGGTGAACTTCAGCTTCATGAGGCACCTCGTCCCGCCGCCGCCGGCCGGGGCCGGCTACCCGGACGGCCGCCGCGGAAACGCCGGCCGCGGGACCGTCCCGCCATTCGCACGGCAGCCCGCTGCTGTTCGATGAGCGCCTGGGCCCGGCGGCGCAGCGCCACGACCTGATCGGCGGCCCGCAACGACCGCAGGCTCAGCGCAACCCGCAGGCGGGCCACGACACCCAGTCCCTTGGTCAGCTCCCTCCGGACGCGCTCGACCGTCTTCCAGAACGTCGCCGCCTCCTGGGCCGATGGTTCGGCATCGCCATAAATGACTTCATCGACCGCCAGAGCGAGCTGGGTGAACGTCCCCGGGGGCAGCAGGTTCGCCGAGTCGAGCGCGGCGGCATGGGCCCGCCGGGTCACCGCGTGGACCATCCCGGGCTCGCGCAACGGTCGGCGCACCTCACCGAGATCCCGCACTCGGTCCACCAGCTCCTGCCAGGCGCCGGCGTACCGGTTGGCCGGCAACCGGGTTGTGCGGCGGCGGTGGCGCCGGTTGGCCTTCGTCCCGAGGACCGCACCGATGGCCAGGCCGAGCAACAGCAAGGGCGGGCCGGCGTAGGTCAACACCAGGCGCAGCCAGGGCCAGATCCGCTCCCAGAGGGTCGGGTCGGAGATGGGGTACGCGGGCGGCTCCTCCTGGCTGGTGTCGGTCCGGGTCCGCGGTGGTTGGGCCGCGTTCGGTGGCGGCACCACCGCGGCCTGCTGCTCCTCGAACCTCTCCGGCGGACGTTCATCCGGGCGCTTGGACCGGTCCGGCATGAACTCCGTCTCCGGAATCGGTACCCACGTCCCGTCGGCGACTCGGACCTCCACCCACGCGTGCACGTTCTGCCCACGCACGGTTCCGGTGGCGTCCGGTCGGGCGCCGAGCACCACCCTGGCCGGGATGCCCAGGTAGTTGGCGACGAGCGCGTACGCCGCCGCGTACTGTTCGTCGTTGCCGGCCGGCTGCCGGTCCTGGATGAACGCGGTCAACCGCCCGACGCTGTGGCCGGGCAGGAACTGCTCCTCGCCCTTGCCCCCGTCGGTGTAGGCACCGTTGGTCCGCAACCACTTGGCGACCGCGTCCAGCTTGGACGGTAGGTCGGTCGCCCCGGCCGTCCACTCGGCCACCTTGGCCGAGAGAATGGCCGAGGCCGGTTCGGTGAGCTCGGGCCGGGCGTACGGCTGGGCGTCGACCGGCATCACCGGGTTCATCAGCGTGGTGGTGAGGGTGAAGCTGTCGCCCTCCTTCAGCCGCACGGTGACGATGCCGGCCGACAGGTCCCGGTTGTAGTGCAGGCTGGCGCTCAGCGCGTCCGCGCGGGGGCCGGCGAAGTCCACCTTGGACACCTGCCCCACCTCCGGCAACCAGGCGTTGACGTCATTCGCCGCCGCATACGCCGCGCCGATAGTCACCTGCACGGTCGTGAGCGGGCCGGTCGCTTCGCCGACCCGGGTGCCGGGCCGGAACGCCGCCTCGTCGGTCGCCCGCCACACCGAGCCGTCGTAGTCGTCGAGGGTGGCGATGCGCACGACCGCGCCCTCGGGCAGCCCGTCCACAGTGAACAGGACCTGGTCCCACAACCGGTTGGCGTCCTCGGTGTACTTGCGGAACCCGACCAGCGGACTCGGGTAGTCCGACAGGTTGAACGGCGGCACCACGTAGTCGCGCAGGACCGTCCGTGAGGTTCGGGCTCCGGGCAGCAGCGGCGTGATGACGACCGAGGCTACCGCGGCGGCGGCGAGCACGCCGGCCGCCAGCGCGGCGCGGCGGACCGGCCGGGAGCTGGACCGGGTCGGCGGCCGCAGGCGCCGCAGCCGCGCCGAGGTCCACACGAGGGTGCCGACGCCGAAGACCACACCGTCGAACAGCTTCGCCGCGGGCTCGTTGGTCCCGAGCGCGAGCACCAGGGCCAGGGCGGCCGCGGTCGGCAACGCCGGGATTCCGGCCCGCAGCAACGCGGCGACCGTTCCGGGCCGCACCCGGCGCGACAACCGCTGGGCGGCGCCGAAACCGACCACCCCGGTGAGCAGGCCGAGAATGTACGGGATCACCACCAGCGGGCTGTCCTCCGGCACCGGCGGCAGCGTCGTGAGCAGTTGCTTCCAACTCAGCCCCCCGTCCGCCCCCATCAACCCCCCCGTG
>JADGGF010000262.1 GCA_019690055.1 Micromonosporaceae bacterium | reverse complement strand
GGCACGTCCACGGCCCTCACAGCCCGCCGGCTCGCGCCCCAGGACCCCGAGACCGCAACGGCCATCCCAGGACACCCGAAAGCCACCAGCCACCTAGGGTCCCCTGTGTGGTGGCCCCCGGCCGGCCGACCACCACTCGCCCGCCTCAGCAGCCGCTTGCTCGTCGCCCGTGCGGCGGCGCTATGGCTGCGAGGTTCCATGTTCCGGCGAGCATGCCGGACGACAGGCTGGCGTGAGCCACCGTTCCGTCGTCCAGTGTCCGAGTCCATCGCCAGCTCGGCCCGTGCGGCGTCGGCACGACACCGTCGTCGACCCAGCCGGCAGCCTCCAGCGCCGGTCCGGCTTTTGCGCCGAGCGCTTCGGGCGCCAGGTCAGTCTGGAAGTCGATGAGAACCATGACGTCACTCCAGCCCTCAGTCCCCGGGAAAGCGTCGCATGAGTCCCAGTGAGGCTCCAGAAATTGGCGGTTCACCGCCGTCGCATCCTCCGGCAGCGCCACCTCAACGGACGTCAAGGCGGTGAGGATGCGGCCTCCGGGATCCGGATCCCCGCGGCCGCAGCCACTGAGTGCGGCTGACGCGATGAGGGCAAGAATCACGATCCGGTGATATGCCCGTCGAACGTCCGGGGTCCATCGCCGGCTACGGTCACGTGCCGGGTAGGTGGGTCCAGTCGAACGTGACTGGCACCCAACGCGGCCGGTCGTAGGAAAGCGCCATAGCGACATCCAGCATATGATGAGGCTCAACGTGTAGCCACGCCCCATCTGGCGTCTGGACCTGCACCCGGGATGAGGGTTCGACGGGCGGCGGTACGCCTAGGAGGCGGCCGACTTCGGCGACTCCGGTGACGGCGCGAGGCGGGCGACGATCGCGGCGCAGATGTCGTGCAGGGCTTGGACCTGGTCCGGGGTCAGCGCGTCGAAGACCAGGCGTCGCACCTCCTCGACGTGCCCGGGCGCGGCCGCCACGACGACGTCGTAGCCGGCGTCGGTCAGCACGGCGACCTGACCCCGACCGTCGTCGTCCGCGCGTTCCCGGCGCACCCAGCCGCGCTCCTCCAGCCGGGACACCAGGTGGGACAGACGGGACTGGGAACCGTGGGCCAGGGCGGCGAGCTCGCTCATGCGCCGGGCTCGAGCCGGCGCCTCGGAGAGCATCGCCAGCACCCAGTAGGCGAAGTGGGTGAGGCCGGCGTCGCGCTGGAGCTGGGACTCCAGCGCCGCGGGCAGCAGCATGGTCACGGCCGCGAGCTGGCGCCACGCCCGCTGCTCCTCGTCAGTGAGCCACCTGGTCACACGGGCGAGGCTACCAGCTCCTTGACGATTCAACTACTGACGAGTACGGGCCGGGCGCGCGGGTGACCCGGCCGGAGAGGCCAGTGAGCCCGGGCAGGGCCCGTCAGCCCGGCACAGCCAGTGACCCCGGGCAGAGCCAAGTGACCCCGGGTAGAGCCTGTGAGCGTCGGTAGGGTGTCATCGAACTCAGGACCAGCGACGCCACCAGCGCCGCGAGCGGGTCGGGGCGGTCACCTCGATCGTGGGCTGCGGCTCAGGCGCCTCGGCGGCCGGGGCCGCCGGCTCGGGCTCCGCCCAGGGAATGCGCTGCGCCGGCTGCTCCGGCATCGTGGGCCACCGGGCCTCGGCCAGGTCCGGCCAGGCCGACTCCGACCACGCCGGCGCCTCGGCGTCGCCGGCCGAGTCTGACGACGAGGTCTCGGGTCCGACCGGCAGGGTGCTCTCCACGGCCGCGATCAGCTCGGGGGCGAGGGGGTCGGTGAGCGGCCGGAACCGCGCGGCAACCGTCCCGTCTGGACGGACCAGGAACTTCTCGAAGTTCCACCGGACGTCGCCCGCGACCCCGTCGGCGTCCGGCGTCTGCGTGAGCCGCGCGAACAGTTCGTGACGGTTGGGGCCGTTCACGTCGACCTTCTCCGTGATCGGGAAGGTGATCCCGAAGTTCACGGTGCAGAAGTCGCGGATCTCGCCCGGGCTGCCGGGCTCCTGCGCCCCGAACTGGTTGCAGGGCACGGCGAGCACGACCAGCCCCCGGTCGGCGTACGTCTCGTACAGCCGCTGCAGGCTCGCGTACTGCGGGGTGAGCCCGCACTTGGACGCCACGTTGACCACCAGCATCGTCTTTCCGCGATACTGCGCGAGGTTGGCCGGGCCGCCCTCGAGGGCGCCGATGGCGACGTCGAAGATGGACACGCCGAACAGCGTAGCCGTCGGGTTCGGGTGTGTCTGCCCGGCCAGGGGTAAACCCGTCCAATGTAGACAAACACGACACGAACGGACGATTGCGTCGGCCTGCTAGCTTGCGGTGCCATGACTGACCCGACCGCCTCGGCCCCCGAGGACCCGCCGCCCAGCCCCGCCGACGTCTACCGGAGCCTGGTCGCGGAGATCATCGACGCCCGTGCGTCCGCGAAGCCCTACCCACCGGACGCGCCCCGGCTGACGATCGTACGCCACCATCGACCCCGCTCACTCGATGACCTGGCCCCCGACGAACTGGTCCAGCTGCACGCCGCCCTCTTCGAACAGGAGGGGCGCCCGTTGTCCGCCCTGCTCGCCGACGAGGAGAACAACGTCGAGGCGGCCGAGGTGGTCGACGAGGCGGGCGTGCTGCGCTACCGGCTCTACGGCTGGAACTACGGCGGCGGCATCCTCTTCCCGCCGTCGGGCGTGGACGTGGTCGCCTTCGCGGCCCAGCACGACATGGAGCACTGGTCGGTCGACCAGCGCGACCTCTTCGCGGGCATGGACCGCGCGCTGCGCGCCGTCGATCACGGCTTCACCCAGCCCCTGCACTTCTGCTGGGACGACGACAGTTGCTGGGCGGAGGTCGCCGGAGCGGCCCCGCACTCGGTGGGCAGCGAACCGTACCTGCGCGAGATCTTCGCCCGGGCGGCGACGGTCCAGCCGCGCTAGGACCGTGCGCCGGCGGGCGCGCCGGTCCGGAGCGTACGCCGCCCGGCCCCGGTGCGTACGTTGGTCAGGACGCCGCGCCGGCGCGTAGCCACGACCGGGCGTAGGCCGGGTCCTCGACGGCCCGCCCACCCGGACCGAGCTCCAGCGGACGGAACGTGTCGACCATGACCGCGAGCTCGTCGAAGTACTCCACGCCGATCGACGCCTCGATCGCCCCGGGCTGCGGGCCGTGCACGTGCCCGCCCGGGTGCAGCGAGACGGAGCCGCGGCCGATGCCCGAGCCCTTTCGCGCCTCGTAGTTGCCCGCGACGTAGAACATGACCTCGTCGCTGTCCACATTGGAGTGGTAGTAGGGCACCGGAATGGCGAGGGGGTGGTAGTCCACCTTGCGCGGCACAAAGTTACATATCACGAAGTTGTTGCCCTCGAAGACCTGGTGCACCGGCGGCGGCTGGTGAACCCGGCCCGTGATCGGCTCGAAGTCGGCGACGTTGAACGCGTACGGGTACAGGCAGCCGTCCCAGCCCACCACGTCGAGCGGGTGGAACGGGATGGTGTGGATGGTGCCGACGATGCCCCCCGGACCGTTGCCACGGTGCTTGATGTAGATCTCCGACTCCTCGCCCGGGTCGGCCCCGATGTCCTCGGCCAGCAACGGGCCGGCCGGGCCCCGCAGGTCCCGCTCGCAGTAGGGCGCGTGCTCGAGGAGCTGGCCGAACCGGGACAGGTAGCGCTTGGGCGGAACGATGTGGCTGTTCGCCTCGATGCAGTACGCCCGCAGCGGTTCCGTCGCCTCCGGCAGCCAGCGGTGGGTCGTCGCGCGGGGGATCACCAGGTAGTCGCCCGGTTCCACCGCGAAGGCGCCGAATACGGTCTCGACCCGGGCGCGCCCGGCCTCGACGAACACGCACTCGTCGCCGATCCCGTTGCGGTACCACGGGCTGGCCGTGCCGGCGACCACGTACGACAGGCGAACGTCGGCGTTGCCGAGCACCAGCCGTCGCCCGGTCACCACGTCGGTGCCGGCGGCCTCGTCGGGGGTGAACAGGTCGTGCAGCTTGAAGTGCCGCGGCAGCAACGGCTCGTTCGGCACGGTGGTCAGGTCACCGACCGACCAGGGCCGGGCGTCGCCCACGGTCGACGGGATGTTGCGGTGGTAGAGCAACGACGAGTCCGACGAGAAGCCCTCGGCCCCCATGAGCTCCTCGAAGAAGTACGGGCCGCCCCGGTAGCCCTGCTCCGGCTGGGGATGCCGGGTGTGCCGCTTGGCGGGAACGTCGCCCTGGCTGCGGTAGAACGCCACGGTCCTGCCCTCCTCGGTGCCGGGCACGGGGGCCCGGGCGGAGCTCGCCGGGTCCGCCGCGCGACTGTCCGATTATCGGACACTTTCGTCACAACAGCGCTGCTAGGATCGGCCCCCATGCAGGCGCTGTCAAGCGATCGGCTCGACCAGGAGGCGCTGTTCGCGTCGCTCATCGACGACGCGGCGGTGTTCCCGCCCCGGGCCGCCGCACTGGCCGACGCGGTCCGGGAGCACGAGGAGCACCGGCGTGGCCGCCACGCGGTCCTCATCGGTCCGCTGCTGGTGCCGGTCTCCGCGGCGGCCGAGGCGGCGGCCCTGCTCGCGGACGCGCCCGGCACCGCGGTCAGCCTCATCGCCCGGCCCGGCGCGGCGGTCGAGGAGATCCCACCGGCGCTCGACCGGCTGACCCGGGCCGGGGTCGACGTGGTCGGGGTCGAGATGGGCTGGTTCGAGAAATGGCGCGACATCGATGTCCAGGGCCGGCGGCTGGCGCTGGAGGTCGGGCGGACCGACGATCCCGCCGCTCGGGCCGAGATCCTCGCCGACATCCGGCGCGGGGCGGACGCTGTGGGCCCGGAGGCGCGGCCAACCGCCAAGTTCCGCACCGGGGCGACCGCCACCTGGGCCTGGCCGGATGAGGCGGAGCTCGCCGGCTTCCTCCGCGCCGCGGTCGACGCGGGGGTGAGCGTCAAGCTCACCGGCGGCCTGCACCACCTGGTCCGGGCCGAGCGCGACGGCGAGTCGCAGCACGGCCTGCTCAACGTCCTGAGCGCTGTCCACCGGGCCATCGCGGGCGACCCCGCGCCCGCCCTGGCGGCGGTGCTCGGCGAGCGCGACCCGCAGGCCCTGGTGCGGACGGTCGCGGCTCTCGACCCTGCGCAGGTGCGGGCCGTCCGCGACGTCTTCGTCTCCTACGGGTGCTGCGACGTCCGGGATCCGATCGGTGAGCTGGTGGCCGTCGGGCTGGTGGCGTCATGACGGCGCCCGCGAGCTGGCTCGACCTGCCGCCCGACCATCCGTTCGGTGTGGCCACGCTCCCGTACGGCGTCTTCGCGACCGGGGCCGGCACGCCACGCGTGGGCGTACGGGTCGGGGAGCAGGTCCTCGACGTCGCGGCCGTGGCGGAGGCCGACGGGCGCGTACCGGAACTGGCGGCCGCGTTCGGGGCGGCCACGCTCAACCCGCTGCTGTCCCTGGGCCGCCCGGCCTGGCGCCGGGCGCGGGCCTGGCTGACCGAGCTGCTCACCCAGCCGGACCGCCGGGCCGTCGTCGCGGCGCACCTGGTCCCGCTGGACCGGGTCCGGCTCTCCCTACCTATCGATGTAGCGGACTACGTCGACTTCTACGCCAGTGAATACCACGCGAGCAACGTGGGGCGCATCTTCCGGCCGGACTCGCCCCCGCTGACGCCGAACTGGAAGCACCTGCCCATCGGCTACCACGGCCGGGCCGGCACGGTCGTCGTCTCCGGCACCGAGATCAGGCGGCCCCGGGGCCAGCGCCGCCCACCGGGGGCGGCCACCCCGACCTTCGGCCCGAGCCAGGCGCTGGACATCGAGGCCGAGCTCGGTTTCGTGGTCGGCCAGGCCACCGAGCTCGGCACCCCGGTGAGCGTGGACGAGGCCGACGAGCACCTGTTCGGGGTTGTGCTGCTCAATGACTGGAGCGCGCGGGACATCCAGGCCTGGGAGTATGTCCCGTTAGGACCGTTCCTGGGCAAGTCCTTCGCGACGAGCATCTCCGCCTGGGTGGTGCCGCTCGACGCCCTGGCCGCGGCCCGGGTGCCCGTGCCCGGGCAGGACCCGGAACCCCTGCCGTACCTGCGCGGCACCAAGCCGCCGCAGGGACTGGACATCCGGTGCGAGGTCGAGCTCAACGGGACGGTCATCTCCCGCCCGACGTACCGGGACATGTACTGGTCGCCGGAGCAGATGCTCGCCCACATGACCGTCAACGGGGCCCGGCTGCGCGACGGCGACCTGTTCGCCTCGGGCACGATCTCCGGTCCTCGCGACGACAGTCTCGGCTGCCTGCTCGAGCTGACGCGCAACGGCACGCAGCCGCTGCGACTGCCGGACGGCTCGACCCGCGGCTACCTGACCGACGGCGACCGGGTAACCCTGCGGGCCTGGGCCCCGGGGCCGGCCGGCGCCCGGGTCGGCCTGGGTGAGGTGACCGGCACGATCGTCCCGCCGCGCTGAGTCCCCGGGGCCGACGCGCGCCCGCCCCCCCCCCCGGCCCAAGAAGACACAATCTGGGCATG
>JADGGF010000261.1 GCA_019690055.1 Micromonosporaceae bacterium | reverse complement strand
CCACCACCACGAAACGCGCGACGGGCCAGCGCCGGCGCGGATCGGGCGCCCCGGGATGAATGACGACCCGGGGAGCCGGGCCGGGCGGGACCACCCGGTCGGCTTCCTGGCGGTCAGCGGCGACGAGCGGGAACCGGGGCCGGTGCGTGATGGCCGGAGCGCCCACGAGCTCGGCCACCTCGAGGTAGCGGAAGACCTCGGGTTGGTAGAAGTAGTACGGCACGGACCGGTCCAGCGGCGGCGCGTCCGGCGCGCGGAGCCCGGCCGTCACCCGCGCCCCCAGACTGGAGACGAAAGGGTTGCTGTGGCGCCCGCCTCCGTGCATCTGCAGGGCCACGTCGAAGCTCTCGGCCCGCGCCTTGTCCAGGAACTCGGCCAGATGGTCGGCCGGGACCGGATCGTCGGGCACCGGTTCCCGGATGCCCTCGACCGCCGGCACGACGAGCACGCGGTCGACCGGTCCTGGCCGCCCGGCCACCACGTCGGCGTGCCACGGCGCGCCGAGCAGGACGATCTCGGCCTCCGGGTACGCGGCGCGCAGCGACTCCAGCGCGGGCAGCGACTGAATGTAGTCGCCCAACGCGTTGGCCCGTAGAACCGCGATCCGATTGACCCCGGGTATGTAGTGCATCGGCCCTCCCCAGCCGCCGCTACCCGGGCCCCGATCAACCAAACCTGGTTCACCCGGGTCCGATCCCGGGTTCACCCGACCAGACACGGGATCACGACCGGTTTGCCGGGCGAACCCTCGGGTAGCTGGCTCCGCATGGTGCGGTTGGGGGATCACGGGGGCGACCAGGCTTACGGCGAGGGTGACTTCGCCGACGTCGGCGGTCACGCCGACCTCGCCGACGTCGTGGCGCGCTGGCGGGGCTCCCGCGTGGTCGTGCTCGGTGACTCCTTCGTGGACGAATGGTGGTACGGGGATCCGGAGCGCTTGTCCCGGGAGGCGCCTGTCCCGGTGATCGCCCTCGACCGCGTCCAGCGCGCGCCCGGCGGGGCGGCCAACACGGCAGTGAATCTCGCCGCGCTCGGGGCCCGGCCGGTGCTCGTCACTCCGGTCAGCGACGACCCGGACGGGGCCTGGCTGCGGCGCTGCCTCACGGACGCCGGCGTGGCGGTGCGCGGCGTGCCGCTGCAGGCCGACGGCACGCCGGTGAAGCGCCGCATGGTCGCCAACGGGCAGATCGTGCTGCGGGTCGACAGCGGCGGTGGCGACCTGACGCCGGACACCACGGACCTCATCGCGGCCACCGAGACCGCACTGCGGCCAGACCCGGTGGCGGTGGTGGCCTGCGACTACAGCCTGGGGGCGCTCGACGACGCGTTCCTGGCGTGGCTGCGCCAACGACGGGCCTCACTGCCCGTCCTGGCCGTGGACGCCCATCACCTGCAGCGGTGGCGCGACCTGCGGCCCACCCTGGTCAAGCCCAACTTCGCCGAGATGGCCGAGCTGCTCGCCCCGGACCACCGGCTGCCGGACGGGCCCGTCCGTGTGTCTACTGTGGAGTCCCAGGCCGAGCTGATCCTGGACCGGACCGGCGCCCGCATCGCCGCCGTCACGCTGGACATCGACGGCGCGCTGGTCCTGGGCGGACCGGCGTCCGCCGTCCGCACGGCCACGGTGGGCGCCCCCGCGAGTCACGCCGTGGGCGCCGGGGACGCGTACCTGGCCGCGCTGACTCTCGCCGTGGCGAACGGCGCGTCGATCCGCGACGCGGCCAACCTCGCCCAGCGCGCCGCCACGGCATCGATCCAGGGCCCGCGCACCTGTGTGACCAGCGTCGAGGACATCGTGGCCGACCCGGGAGCCGACCCGGCTATGTCGAGCACCGACAATGACGTCGCGAGCGTGCTCGCGCGGGTCCGCGCGGCGCGGGCCCGGGGGGCGCGGCTGGTGTTCACGAACGGCTGCTTCGATGTGCTGCACCACGGTCACGTCGGGTTCCTGCGCCAGGCCCGCGCCCTCGGCGACCTGCTCGTGGTCGGGCTCAACTCCGACGCCAGCGTCGCCCGGCTCAAGGGCCCCGACCGCCCGGTGAACAGCGTCGAGGATCGGCTCGCCGTGCTGTCGGCCTTGTCCTGTGTGGACCACGTCATCGTGTTCGAGGAGAACTCCCCCGAGTGGCTCATCACGGAGCTACGCCCTGACATCTACGTCAAGGGGGGCGACTACCACGGAGACCTGCTCCCCGAGGCCGACCTGGTCCGGAGTCTCGGCGGCGAGGTCCGTATCCTCGACTACCTCCCCGACCGCTCCACCTCGTCGATCATCGACCGGATACGATCCCGTGCGGTGCCGACCCACCACGACTCGTGAGCGTAGGTCACCCCCTCGGGGGTGGCGGCTGGGCTGGCATCGCTGCCCGAGCGTGACCGGACCAGCGCCGGAAACGTCGCCGAGCTACGGACGGCCCTGGGCA
The DNA here is from genome assembly GCA_019690055.1 of Micromonosporaceae bacterium. Classification (GTDB taxonomy): domain Bacteria; phylum Actinomycetota; class Actinomycetes; order Mycobacteriales; family Micromonosporaceae; genus DATBGZ01. Next base: position 4,096 of record JADGGF010000261.1, on the reverse strand, counting down.
CCCTGGCGCTCCGGGGCGTCGGGGCGGCCGGTGCCGTCGATGCGCACGGTCTGGCCCGGGTGCAGGTGGGTGGTCGGGACGTGGGCCAGGCCGTGGCGGTCCAGTGCCGCCCGGAACCGGTGCGGCGCGTCCTCCGACCCCGGCGTGACGCCGTAGTGCATGGGGATCACCCGGTCGACGCGCAGCAGGTCCGTCGCCACCGCCGCCTCGTCCGCCATCATCGTGTGGTGGTCGCCGACGGGCAGCAGCGCGAGTTGCGGGCGGTGGACCCGGTGGATCAACTCCATCCCGGCGAAGGCGGCCGTGTCGCCGGCGTGGTAGATGCGGGCCCCGTTGGTGAAGCCGAGCACGAAGCCAACGGCCGGGCCGACGTTGGCGAACGGGTCATCGTCCACACTGGAGCTGTGCGCGGCCGGGGTCATCGCGATCGTCACGCCGGCCAGCTCGACGATGCCGCCGAGGTTCATGGTTTGAACCCGCCGGACGCCCCGGGCGATCAGCCACTTGCCGAGCTCCACCACCGCCACCACGGTCGGTGCGCCCTTCGCCGCTTCGGAGAAGAGGTCACCCAGATGGTCGTGGTGGCCGTGGGTCACCAGGATCAGGTCGACCTCCGGCTGGTCGCGCGCATCGTCCGGACACAGTGGATTGCTCGCCGTCCAAGGGTCGACCAGCCCGGTCCGGCCCTCCGGCGTGGTGAACCGGAACGTGGACTGGCCCAGGTAAGTGAGGCCGACCCAGTCGCTCATGTCCGGACGCTGCGGGCCCGTCACGAGCCAGGTTGGCTGCGTCCCTCGCGTTCGGAGGGGCCGGTCTCGCCCGAGGGGCCGCCGCCGTCGCCCCCGGGACGACCGCCGTCTCCCGCGGCGCCGGGCGGGGGAGTCGCCTGGCCGAGCGTCGCCAGCGCCATGGCGTTGGCGATGTCGCCCGCGCTGACCACGCCCACGAGCCGGTGGTTCTCGGTGACGGGCAGCAGCGGGGTGGACGGGGACAGGGTGCGGGCCGCAGTCGAGGCCGGCTCGGTCGCCGCAATGTCGGGCACCTCCGGCGTCGGGGTCGCCACGGCGCGCAACGGTACCTGGGCGCGGCCGGACTCGGGCACCCGGGCGAGATCCGCCAGCCGCACCACGCCGACGAGCCGGCGATCGACGTCGACCACGGGGTACATGGCGTGGGGGTGACGGGCCGCGGTGTCCGCGACGAAGGCGTCGACCGTCTGGTTGTCCAAGCCGTACACCGGGTCGGCGGTCATGATGTCCCGCACCGACCGTCCCTCGAGCGCCCGCTGCAGGCGTACCCCGGCCGTCTCGGCGTTGGCGGCGCTGACCAGGAACCACCCGAGCAGCACCAACCACAGGCCGGAGAACGTCCCCAGGGCGAACACCTGCACCAGCCCGAGGACACCCAGCAGAATCCCCACCACGACCCCGGCCCGACCGGCGATGACCTGAGCCCGGTCCCGGTCGCCGCGCAGCCGCCACACCACGGCTCGTACGATGCGGCCGCCGTCCAGTGGCGCGCCCGGCAGCAGGTTGAAGACGGCCAACAGCACATTCACCGCCGCCAGCCAGCTCAGGCCGACCATGATGAGGTTACTCGCGCCGGCCGCCGCGGCCAGCACCGCGCCCACGGCCGCCACGGCGGCGACGGCGAGACTAGCGGCCGGTCCCGCGATCGCGATCTGAAACTCGGCCCGGGGGGACGACGGCTCACTCTCCAGTTCGGACACTCCACCGAGCAACCACAAGGTGATCCGCCGCACGGTGACCCCGTGGCGGCGGGCCACCAGTGCGTGGGCGAGCTCGTGCCCCAGCAGTCCCGCGAGAAACAGCGCCGCGACCACGACGGCGACGATGGCGTACGCGAGACCGGATCGGCCGGGAGCGCCCGTCGGCAGGACGACGGCCGCCAGGAGGTAGCCCAGCAGGGCGGCGATGACCAGAGCCGACCAGTTCGCGCCGATGTCGATACCCGCGACGCGGCCCAGACGCACCGACTGCCTCATGGACAACCACCCCCTCCGGGCGCCCGCATGCCCCGGACATGGACCACAGGTGCCCCGCGTGGTAATGCTGACAGCCGGCGCCAGGCCTGGCCGCCGGAACGCGGGACTTGGCCGGTCGACGCGGGCCCTTACCGCCTCGATGCGTCGAATGCGTCGTTGTGACCACCCCCAGGCGCCCGGCCGGCCCGCGGCAGGGTTTCCGCCGAGTCAGGGTTCCAGCCGCGTCGGGGCGCCAGCCGAGTCAGGGCTCCAGCAGATTGGCCCGCAACGACTCCAGCAGCTCGTCGTCGGCGCCCAGACCCTCGCGCACGTATCCGTCCATGCCGCCGAAGACGCGGTCCGCCTCGGCGAAAGCGGCCTCCAGGTAGGCCGGGCGGGCCTCCAGCGTCGGGACGACCACCTGCGGATCGGACACTCGCCCGTCCAGCAGCGATACCACGAGGTCGACGAACTCCCGCGAGCACTCGTTGGTGTGCACGTAGTCGGCCACGATCACGTCCCGCGGCACGTCGAGGACGGTCAGCACCACCGCGGCGAGCCACCCCGTACGATCCTTGCCCACCGTGCAGTGGAACAGCAGCGGCAGGTTCTCCGCCGTGGCCACCAACCGCAACGCCTGGGCGAACGCCGCCCGCATCGTCTCGTCGCTGACGAATCGCCGGTACAGCTTTGCCATCATGGCCGGGGCACCGCCCCCGGGCGCATCCTCGCGCAGGAAATCCAGCTCGGTACCGTCGCCGCCACGGCTCAACGCGTCGGTAATGACGCCGAACAGGTCCAGGTCCACGATGGGCAGCTCCACCAGGCGCGGCCCCGGCACAGGCAGCCTGTCGGCCCCGGACCGCGCCACCTCGGCCGGGCTGCGGAAGTCGATGACGCAGGCCAGCTTGAGGCGGGCGACGACCTCGAGGTCGGCCTCGGAGAGCCGGTGCAACGCGTCGGCCCGGAAGAGCACGTGCCGACGCACGCGCCGACCGTCGCCGGTGAGATGACCGCCGAGGTCGCGGGCGTTGGGGGCGTTGCTCAGGCGGAGGGTCATGGCCCGCAGGGTACCGTGTGGCCCGTGTCCACGGATCACACGCGTACGGCGGATCACATTCGTACGGTGGATCACACCCGTACCGATGGGCGTACGGTGTCGGTCATCACCGGTGGGGCGGGCGGCATCGGGCTGGCCACGGTCCAGCGCATCGGCCAGGCTCACCACGTGCTGCTCAGTGACATCGACGCGTCGCGGCTGGCGCACGCGGCCCGCCAGCTCGCCGAGGCTGGCATCGACTGCTCGACGCACGTCGGCGACGTCTCATCCCGAGCATCCGTCGACGAACTCGTCGCGCAGGCCGTCTCGCTGGGCCCGGTCGGATCGGTCGTCCACACGGCCGGGATCAGCCCGGCCATGGGCCCGGCCGAGGCAATCATGAGGGTCAACGCGATCGGGACGATCAACGTGACGACGGCGTTCCTGCCGGTGGCGACCGAGGGGTTCGCCCTGGTGAACGTCGGGTCGATGGCCGCCCACGTCGCGCCGGGCCTGCTGATGCCGACCCGGTCGTACCGGTATGCCCTGTCAGATATCGAAACATTCTTCGCCCGAATGTTGCGCCGGTGCCGACTGGTTCCCGTCGCGCAGCGGCCGCGCCTGGCCTACTCGATCAGCAAGAACTTCGTGGTCTGGTACTCGGCGCGGATGGCCGGCGCGTTCGGGGCCAAGGGTGCGCGCATCGTCTCGGTGTCGCCCGGGGCGATCGACACGCCGATGGGACGCTTGGAGGAGAAGGACAGCGAAACCGTCGTGCGGTACGCGGCGCTCAAGCGGCCCGCCCGGGCCGACGAAATCGCCGCCGTGCTCGCCTTCTGCGCCAGCCCGGACGCGGGCTACCTCACCGGAGCCGACATACTCTGCGACGGCGCGGTCGTCGCGGGCCTGCGGTGGCGCGACGTGCTCGCCATGGCCCGCGCCCAGTCTTGACCGTCTAGCGACGAAGTGGTCCGCCGGTCGCCGAACGGGGTTGCCGGGCGGTCGATGACCGGGGCGGCGCCGGGGCCGAGCGGTGGGGCGCAGCGCCGGTCAGCGCGAGCTCGACAAAGGCG
>JADGGF010000260.1 GCA_019690055.1 Micromonosporaceae bacterium | reverse complement strand
CCGTCGGCCTGCGGCTGGTTCGCCATCTGAGCAGCGTCATCGCGGCGACCAGCGGGGCCGTGGCGATCGGCGACCTGAGCTCCGCCGCCGGCATCAGCAGCACTCACCTGGCGCATCGGTTCAAGCAACTCATCGGAGTCACGCCGAAGCGGCTGGCCCGCACCTACCGCTTCACCGCCACGGTGTTCTCGATCAACCCGGCCGAACCGGTCGACTGGGGCGCCGTCGCCGCTGACGCCGGCTACTCCGACCAGGCCCACTTCAACCATGAGTTCCGGGAGTTCACCGGACTCACGCCGACCCAGTACCTCGAAGTCCGGCGACGGTTCCTGCGTGAACATCCCGGCCACACGCTGGAGGGCTGGCCGTTGCCGGCCGCCTGACGTCTCAGTTGCCGGCCGTTTGATTTCTTACAAGAGCATCGGCCCACGACACGTCAGGATGAGGGGCGACCCAGAACAGAGAGGAGAGCCCCTTGGGCAAGGTGGTCATGTACGCCTCGGTGTCGGTGGACGGCTTCATCGCGGACGAGAACGACCAGCCCGGGCCCCTGTTCGACTGGTTGCTCAGCGGCGACGTGCCGTTGGACGACAGCGGCGTCCTCAAGGTGTCGCAGACTTCGTATGACTACGTCCGGCCGTACTGGGACGAGATCGCGGTGACCATCGCCGGCCGCCACGTTTTCGACATCACGGATGGCTGGGACGGGAAGCCGCCGTCCTCAATCGACCACGTGGTGGTCGTGACGCACCGGCCGCCGCCCGAGGACTGGGAGAACTACGAGCAGTTCCATTTCGCCAACGGCATCGACGCGGCCATGGCCAAGGCCCAGGAGCTGGCGGGGGACCGCGTGGTCGAGGTCGCGGCGGGCGACGTCGGTGGCCAGGTGCTGGCCGCCGGCCTGGTCGACGAGGTGCGCATGGACGTCGTCCCCGTCGTGTTCGGGTCGGGCAAGCGCTTCTTCGGATCGGTCAACGCGCAGCACCTGTTGGAGGACCCCGACGTGGTGATCCGGGGCAACCGAGTGCTGCACCTGCGCTATCCCGCGCGCCGTTGACCGACGTACGCAAATAGCAACCCTTGGGACGACAAACTCCACCCCCTCCTGAGCCATATCTACACCCATCACGACCAAGCTCATCCGTGAACTCGACTGACGTCCCAGACCACGGTGTGGATTGAGCCACCTGCAGGACCGTGGGCCAACGCGCAGACAGTGGCGAGGGCAGTGTCTACATCGGACTCGCCTTGTTCCTCGCGGCGAGGCGGAACTGGCGCGCGAAGTCCGGGGTGGGCTTCGCGTACTTCGACCGAACCCGCCCCCGGGCAAGACGGTCGTCACCGTATCCGGCGACCTGGGAACAATCGCGCGGAAGCTCGGCGAGGGCTGGTGGTGGATGGAGTGACGCCCCCGATGTCAGGAAGGACGCCTTCCTAGGCACCGAGCGTCAAGAGGGCGTCCTTCCTGGCAGAGGGGCCGTCCTGGCAAATCAGGACGACAGCAGGGCTTCGAGCCAGGCGGCGACGCCGTCGGCGTCGTTGCTGGCGGTGACCTCGTCGGCGAGCTCGAGCACCGCCGGGTGGGCGTTGGCCACCGCCACCCGGCGCCAGCCGGCCCAGCGGAACATCGGTACGTCGTTGGGCATGTCGCCGAAGACGCACACGTCGGACGGCTCAATCCCCAGCTCTGCAGCCACGACCGCCAGGCCGGTCGCCTTGTCGACACCGGGCGCCATCAACTCGATGTAGCCCAGCCCCGACTGGGTGATGGTGGCCAGCTCCGGCGGCACCACCTCGGCCGCCATCGCGAGCAGCTCGTCGGCGTCCAGATGCGGGGCGGAGGCGAACCCCTTGTACACCGGGCCGGTCAACGCCTCGGCCCGGTCGTACGGAACCCACTCCGGGTACGGCCACACGACGTGCGAATCGCCCCACAACGGCGCCCGCGGGTCCTCCAGGGCCTCGACCAGCACCGACAGCGGGCCGGCGACCGCCTCGATCCGGCGCAGCGCCTCGGCCAGGTCAGGGCCGGGGAGGCGGGCCCGGCGCAGCACCCGTACCGCGTCGGGGTCGCGCTGGTCGAGGACGTACGCCCCGTTGGCCATCACGAACAGATCAGCCCCGGGCAGGTCGCGCCGGCACAGCTCGATCAACCGCGGACCGCGGCCGGTCACCCCGACGACGGTGACCCCGGCCTCCCGCACCTTGCGCAGCACCGTGAGCGAGTAGTCCGAAACCGTCTCGTCGCTGCGGACGAGCGTGCCGTCCAGGTCCGTCGCGACGAGCTTCGGCAGTTCGATGCGAGCCATGCCCTGTGCCTCCGGTGGTGACACCCCCGCCGGGATGCGGGCCGACAACGATACGCCGCCCGCGCGAGCATGGCTCCCCGTTGCGGGAAACAGCGCCCGGAGGGAATTGCTCGCAGCTTCCGCTCCGGCAAGCTGCCGCGGAACTACCGTTCCGGCGGCACGCTCGGTCCGCTCCTCGCTCGCAAGCTCGCTGCGATGCTCCCTCGCCCCGCCGGAGAAACTCGACGTCAGCGGGAACGCGGCTCAAGCACGTCCCGGCCCCCCAGGTAGGGCTGCAGGGCCTTGGGCACCGCCACCGAGCCGTCCGACTGCTGGTGGTTCTCCAGAATCGCCACGATCCACCGGGTCGTGGCGAGCGTCCCGTTGAGCGTCGCGGCGATCTGCGGCCTCCCCTCCTCGTCCCGGTACCGCACCTGCAGGCGGCGGGCCTGGAAGGTCGTGCAGTTCGAGGTCGAGGTGACCTCGCGGTAGCGGCCCTGCGACGGCACCCACGCCTCGCAGTCGTACTTGCGGGCCGCGCTCGCGCCCAGGTCGCCGGCGGCCACGTCGATCACCCGGTAGGGCACCTCGACCTTGGCCAGCATCTCCTCCTCCCAGGCGAGCAGGCGCAGGTGCTCGTCGTGCGCCTCCTCCGGCCGGCAGAAGGTGAACATCTCGACCTTGTCGAACTGGTGCACCCGCAGGATGCCCCGGGTGTCCTTGCCGTGCGCGCCGGCCTCCCGCCGGTAGCACGACGACCATCCGGCGTACCGGCGCGGCTGACCCGGCGGCAGGTCGAGGATCTCGTTGCTGTGGTACGCCGCCAGCGGTACCTCCGACGTGCCGACCAGGTAGAGGTCGTCGGCCTCCAGCCGGTACACCTCGCTCGCGTGGGCGCCGAGGAAGCCCGTGCCCTCCATGGCCTCCGGCTTGACCAGGGTCGGGGTGATCACCGGGGTGAAGCCGTACTCGACCGCCTGGGCCATGGCCAACTGCAGCAACCCGAGCTGCAGCAGCGCGCCCGGGCCGGTCAGGAAGTAGAACCGGCTGCCCGAGACCTTGGCGCCCCGCTCGATGTCGATGGCGCCCAGCAACTCGCCCAGCTCCACGTGGTCGCGGGGGTTCTCGATCGTCGGCTTGGTGCCGACCTCGCGCATCACCACGTAGTCGTCCTCGCCACCCGGCGGGGCCCCCTCCTCGACGATGTTCGGCACCGCGAGGTGGATGGCCCGCAACGCCGCCTCGGCCTCCTGGGCGACGGCATCGGCCGCCTTCACCTGGGCGGCGAGCTCCTTGGTCCGGGCGACCAGCGCCGCCTTCTCCTCGCCCTTGACCGTACGCATCTGGTTGGAGAGCTGCTTCTGCTCCGCCCGCAGCGCCTCGAACGCCTGCAGCGCCGACCGGCGCGCCTCGTCGGCGCGCAGCAACTCGTCCACGATGGACTCCGACGCCCCCCGGGCACGCTGGCTCGCTCGGACCAGGTCGGGGTTCTCACGCAGCAGGCGCAGGTCAATCACAAGGCGAGCCTACCGGGCCGCCGAGGCCCGACCATCGTCATATCCCCGCGCCCACGCACCGCGATCATGGCCAACCGAGTGCTCGCGCATCGACTCACACCGCTCCTGCCCGGCCCGGCGCGCCTTCGTGCGCCGACCGGGACGGTGGCGCGGGGGCCGGGCGACCGCGAGGCCCGGGGATCAGTTGCGCAGGATGTCGGCCTGACCACCCAGATCGATGACGTCGGAGGAGACGACGGTCAGGTCGTCGACATACCCGACCCGGGCGGGGGCGTCCGCCCGGGACGGATGGTCCACCGGCTCGTCGCCCGGGCCGGCCGGGGTCGCCCCCCCCGCCGGGGGCGCCCCCCCGGCCCGGGGGGCGGCGGCGGGCGCCCCCCGCGCCGCAGACGGAGCGTCGGCGACCGGGAGTCCCGACGAGGCGGTGGCGACCGCCGCGTCACCCGGACCGGAACGCGCGGGCCCGCTCGCGAGCCAGACCGCGGCGACCATCAGGACGACGGCACCGAACGCGAGCAGCTGACCTGGCAGGACGGCGTAGGTCTGCCGGTCGAGCGCCTCCTGGAGACCCACCGGTGGATCGCCAAAGAAGATCGCCCGATACCCGTAGTTCTCCCGCATGATGTCGCGCATCTCGTCCACGATCGCGACCAGCACGCCGGCGAGCCCGATCCCGAGGGCCACGGCACCCAGGCGTACCCGGCGGGCGAGTTCGGGGTGGGGAAGCGCCAGGCCCACCATGGTCAGCAACCCCAGCATGCCGATGAGATAGCTGGTGGCGTAGCCCGTGACCGACAGGTCGTATGAATATTCGCCTGCGTATATTCCCAACTCCGGCATCGACTCCACCGTGACCCGCAACCAGTCGAGGAGGAGCGACGCCACGAAGGCTGCGGCTCCGGCGAGCCCGATCACGACCGCGGGCAACCCTGGTCGCCCACCACCCGTCGCGCCGAGCAGCCGAGCCATCCCACCCCGGATGCGGGGCTCATCGCGCAGTTGGTCCGCCATGACAACCACCCTCGTCGCTTGTCCCGGAGGCGTCCCGGGCGGCGCTGGCCGCCGTGGGCTCATCGTCGCAGGTCTGACCATTCGGCCGCGACCCAGCCACCACGAACCGTACGGATCCGCCGCCGAACCGTACGGACCGCGGCCGCCCACCCGGCCGTCAGGGGCGCGCGTCGCGCAGGACCTGGCGGACGACGTTCCGGCCGGGGATGCCGGTCACCCCGCCGCCACCGTGGGTGGCGCTGCCGGCCTGGTACAGGCCCCGGATCGGCGTGCGCAGGTCGGCGTAGCCGGCGGCGGGGCGGCAGTGGAACAGTTGGCCCGGGCTCAGCTCGCCGTGGAAGATGTTGCCGCCCACGAGCCCGTACTCGGTCTGCATCTCGTGCGGGCCGAGCACCTGTCTATCCACAATGGAGGCCGTGAAGCCGGGGGCGAGCTGTTCCAGGCGGGCGGTGAGCCGGTCCGCGTAGGCGGCCAGGGCGGCGGGATCGGGCGCGTCGGCCCAGGTGTGCGGTACCCACTGGGTGAACGCGCTGATCACGTGGTGACCGGGTGGGGCCAGCGTGTCGTCGAAGACGCTCGGAATGCAGATGTCGGCGAACGGATGGGTGGCGGCGCGGCCGGCGACCGCCTCCTGGAAGGCAGTCTCGATCTCGTCGAGCGACTCGGCCAGCACGATGGTGCCACCGTAGATCTGCGGATCGGGCTCGGGGTGGGCGGCAAAGACCGGCAGCCGGTCCACCGCGAAGTTCACCTTCACCGTTCCCGATCGAGACTTCCATGATTCGATGTCTTGAAGAAAATCGCTGGGCAGCTCGGATCGGTCGACCAGGCGCAGAAAGCTGATCGCCGGGTGGGCCGTGGTGATCACCGTGGTCGCCGTGATCTCACGTCCGTCGGCCAGGGTGACGCCGGCGACCCGACCGTTACGTACGTCGATGCGAGCAACCTCCGCGTCGGTGAGGATCTCGGCGCCGAAGGACCGGGCCGAGGCGGCCAACGCCTGCGTGACGGCGCCCATCCCGCCCCGGGGAAATCCCCAGCCGGCGCCCTGCGACCCCGACTGGTCGAGATGGTGGTGCAGCATCACGAACGCGGTCCCGGCGCTGCGCGGCCCGGCCCACGTGCCGATCACCCCGGACACCGACAGCAGCCCGCGCATCGCGGCGGAGACGAACCGTTCCTCGACCAGGTCGGCGATGCCGCTGGTGAACAGCCGGGTCAGATCGAAGGCAGCGCGTACGTCGATCTTACGGAGGACCGGCAGCAGAGCCGCCTGGTCGACGAGGTCCCGGGGACGGCGCGAACCCAGCTTCGGTGGAATCCGGTGCAGCAGCGGGCCGACGAGCCGGCCCAGGTTGGCCAGCCACGCCTCCCACCGTTCGTACGCGTCGGCGTCGGCCTTGGCGAAGGCGGCGATGCACGCGTGCCGCTGCCCCGGGTCGTCGGGCAGGCTGAGGTAGCGGCCGTCGCGACGGGGCGCGAAGTACGGCCCCTGTGGATAGACGTGGTAACCGAACTCGCGCAGCCGCAGCTCCCGCACCATCCGCTCGGGCAGCAGGCTCACCACATAGGACAGGCTGGTGACCAGGTACTCGGGACCGAAGGGGCGTTCCGAGACCGCGGCACCGCCGACCACCGGCCGGCGTTCCAGCACCACGACCCGCCGCCCGGCCCGCGCCAGGTACGCCGCGGCGACCAGCCCGTTGTGCCCGCCCCCGACGATCGCGACGTCCGTCTCGCGT
>JADGGF010000259.1 GCA_019690055.1 Micromonosporaceae bacterium | reverse complement strand
GAGTTTGCGGGCCCGTCAGCGACGCTTCAACCTCCAGTGGTCCAGTCACTCATTCGCACGATATGCGGGTGACCCTCCGACCGGAGAGGGTGCCCTGCATGGGTTGGACGATGCCATGGTGATCTCATCGTCCGGCGAGAGGGTAAGGTAGGCGGTGCAGGTCTCTAGTGGACAGTCTATTGAGGAGACTCTCGATAACAAGAGCCGGCTCGCTCCCGGTGGAGCACCAGGTCGAGGTCGGCCTGGGCAACGACCGTGTACCGCAGCCTGGGCAGGTCCGCGAGCATGGCTTCTTCGATCCGGTCGAAAGTCACATCGCGCGGCGACGGACGTGACGACGACGGCGGCATCGGTCGACTACCGGGTGGCCGGCGGGATGTTCTGGTTGATCCGGAACACGTTGCGCGGGTCGTACGTCGCCTTGATCTGCGTCAGCCGGTCGTAGTTCGGCCCGTACATGGCTCGCACCCGGTCATTGCCATCATCCATCGAGAAGTTTACGTACCCAGCCCCCGCCGTGTACGGACGCAGTGCGTCGTCGTACTCCTTGGTCCAGCGGGTGATGTCGGCCGCCTTCGCGGGATCCGGATCCACTCCGATGATCACTTGCGAGAAAGTGACATCCCGGAACGCCCACGCGGTCTCGTCGGAGCCGACCTGCCACACCGCTCCGTCGACCGGGTACAGGTGCATTCCCGAGTGGAGCGTCGGCAGTTCCTCGGTGAACTTCGTGTGAATGGCCACCGCCTGCTCGGGCACATCGCGCACGAACGCCCCCCGCCAGTACCACTGCAGGCCCTTGGGGTAGAGGCCGTCGAACGCCGACTGGAGCGCCGGGTAGGGGGCGACGTGGGTGCCGTCCCAGGCCGGTTCCGCCGCCCGGATCGGGGTGAAGACCTCATCGGCGTCGGCCGGGTCTCCGGTATAGCACCACACGACGGCACACGCCTTGTGCATGTGGAACGGCTCCGGGAACGGCGGAACTGGCGGAACGGTCAAGGTGGCGAAGAAGCCGGTGAGCTCAGGCGGCTGGCTCGGCAGGAAGTCCTTGTACCAGCGCAGCACGTCGGCTGTCGCCGACGCCGGCCATGCTGTAGGTCCACAGTAGACTGTCGCGACCGGGTGCAGCCGGAACGTGAAGGACGTGACGATGCCGAAGTTGCCGCCGCCACCGCGCAGCGCCCAGAACAGGTCCGGATGCTGGTCCTCGGACGCGGTGACCACGCGGCCGTCGGCCAGCACCACCTCGGCTTCGAGCAGGTTGTCGATGGTCAGGCCGTACTTGCGGCTAAGGTAGCCGTGGCCGCCGCCGAGGGTGAGGCCGCCGACGCCGGTCGAGCCGACGATGCCGGACACGGTCGCCAAGCCATGAGCGTGCGTGGCCGCGTCGACGTCCCGCCAGACGGCGCCGCCGCCGACCCGTACCGTACGCGCCTGCGGGTCCACGGTGATCTGCGAGATCGCGGAGAGATCGATCACCAGCCCGCCCTCGACAGTGCCGAAGCCCGGACCATTGTGTCCGCCGCCGCGGACGGCGATGGGTAGCCCGGCGCGCTGGCCCGCCGCGAGGGCCGACTGGACGTCGACGACCGACCGGCACCGCGCGATGGCTGCGGGTCGTCGATCGATCATGGCATTGTGGATCGATCGAACATCATCGTACTCTGGGTCGTTCGGTAACACGACCGGGGCGGAGATCTGGGAGCGGAGTGTGTCGGTCATGCACCCCACCGTGCCGCACCGGCTCGGGTCCTGTCATTGACCCGGGCTGACCGATTCCGGCACCGCACCGATGGTCAATTCTGACTATCCGCGACGCCCGGGCCGTCCGGTAGCGTTCAGTTGTGGGCGAGTCGAACCGGGGCTGGCGCGTACCGCTGCCGCGCCGTTTCATCGCGGCCCGGCAGCGCCGCCTGGTGGGGCGCGCTACCGAGCTGTCTGCCCTCGAGGCCGTATGGTCGCGCGTCGAGGCCGGCTTCGGTCAGGTCGTGCTGATCGGCGGGGAGCCGGGTGCCGGTAAGACACGCCTCGCCGCGGAGGTCGCGGGCGCGCTGTACGAGCACAACGTCACGGTGCTGGTGGGCACGGCGACGAGGGACGCCGGTGTGCCGTACCAGCCGTTCGCTGAGATGCTCGACGACCTGTTCCGGCACAGCGCACCGGGCTCGCTCGCCGCAGCCCTCGCGGACCTGACCGTGCCGCCGCCTACGCTCGGGCAACTCTCCTCCCACGTGGCACGCCATGTGCCGGCCGGTGAGCGCCCCGCCGCCGATGTGCGCCGCGACCTGTTTCAGGCCGTCGCGCAGCTGTTGCGTCGTCTGGCTGAGGATCGCCCGCAGGCGTTGATTGTCGACGATCTTCACTGGGCTACGCCGCCCTCCATCGCTCTGCTCGAACATCTCGCGCACGCTGCCAGCGACGCCCGCATCCTCCTCATAGCGACCCTGCGGACGACCGCTCCCGAGTGCTCGGATGAGTTGAGCGCGAGGTTGGCCGAGCTGTACCGGCTCGACAGCGTGCACCGACTCGACCTCGCTGGGCTGGACACGGAGGCGATCGCGCAGTTCGTCGTCGAACGGGGCGGGGTATCGATCGCCGATGCCCGGGCGTCTGCGGCCATGTTGCGCGACCGTACGGGTGGCAACCCGTTCTTCCTCCGGGAGCTCTGGAACGACCTGGAACGTCGAGGTGGACTGACGGCGCTCCGGGGGCGCCACCACATCCCCGCGTCGATCAGCGACACGATCGGCGCGCGCCTTGCCGGGCTCGGTGCCCACGTGCGCGAGACGGTGGAACTCGCGGCGGTCATCGGGGACACCTTCGATGTCGACACCCTGGTCCGGGCAACCTCCGTCGGGCAGGGCCAGAGCATCGACGCCCTCGACGCGGCGGTCGCGGTCGGGCTGATCGAGTTGGTGGACGATCCACCGGGTCGCTACGGCTTCGTGCATTCGCTGACCCGGCAGGTGATCCTCGACCGCCTGACCAAGGCAAGGCTGCGGCTCCTGCATGCTGCGGTGGCCGAAGCCCTCGACCGAGGGCCGGCGTCGGATCCGGCGCTGATTCCCAGGCTCGCCCACCACTACCTGGCTGCCCAGGTGCTCGGCTACCAGGAGCAGGCCCGCCGCTACGCGTCGCTCGCGGCCGAGTACGCCGCCCGTAGCCTCGCCTTCGAAGAGGCGGCGCAGTGGTACGAGCGTGCCGCCGCGCTACCGGAGTCGGATCAGCAGACCATGGCCACCCTGCTGTTCGGCGCGGCCGAGAACCGGGTCCGGGCGGGTGACTTCGCCCGCGCGCGCGAACTCTACGACCGCCTCGCATTCCTGCCCGACCCGATCGTCCGGCTGCGTGCAGCAATGGGCTACGAGGACGCGAACTGGCGGCCTGGGCTGGCGGACACCCATGCCGCCGATCTTCTCGCCGCAGCGATCGACGGCTGCGGGCTCGGTCAGGACGACCCGCTGTACGTACGCGCGCTCGGCAGCCTCGGCCGGGCGCTCACCTTCGCCGGCCAGTCGCGCAAGGCCCGCGAGGTCGGGGAGCGAGCCATCAACCTGGCGCGTCGCCTCAATGACCCTCCGACCCTGGTTCACGCGCTCAAGACCAGCCTGTGGCACGGACTCGCTCCCGAGGTCGTCGAGTCTCAGCACGGCCGGTTCGTCGAGCTCGCTGCGCTGTCGCTGGATGCGGGCGACTTCGAGACCCTCGGGGCCGCTGCCCAGTTCGGCGCGATGGCCAGCTACATGCGCGGCCGACCGGCCGACCTCGCCCAGGCCCGCGACCATGTCCGCACGGCCGCCCACGCGCTCGGGCAGCCGTTCTTCGACTATGTCGCCACGTGTCTGGCGCAGGGTCAGGCCTATCTCGCGGGCGACTTCGCGGAGGCGACGAGACTGGCGCAGGCCGCACTCGACATCGGCGAGATCCTTGGTGTGGAATCCACCGAAGACCCCTTTGGCGTACAGATGTTCATGATTGCCCGAGAAACGGGCGGACTCGCCCCCGCGCGGCCATTCTTGACCGGGCGGGAGACCTTCACCGGCCGGTGGATTCCGGGGATGCTGGCGCTCTATACCGAGCTCGGCATCTCCGAGGGCGCGCAACGCGCCCTGCGTGTCCTGCTCAGCCGGGATCTGGACGCACGGACCGGCGACGCGCAATGGCCGATCGAGCTGGTATTCATGGCCGAGGCGGCGCTGGCGTTGGGCGACCGCGCGGCGGCCTCCGCCCTGATGCCGTTCCTCGACCGGTTCGCCGGCCTGAACATCGCCGCCGCCCAGTTCGTGGCGGCCTTCGGCAGCGCGGACCGCTACCGGGCAGCGCTCGCCTGCCTGCTCGGCGACCACACCCTGGGCGACCGACTCTTCGAGGAGGCGCTGGTCAGCGACCGCGCCATGGGTTCGGTGGTCCACGTTGCGGAGACGCTGGCCCGGCATGCCCTCGCCGTGAGCGCGCGGCCGGGCGGCGACGCACGCCGGGCCGCGCAGTTGGCCCGCGACGCGCGCGATCACGCGCAGCCGATCGGACAACAGCGCGTGCTTGCCTGGGTGCAGCCACTGCTCGAGGCGACCCGCCCGGACGGCCTCACCCGGCGGGAGCAGGAGGTGCTGGTCCTGATCGCGCAGGGATTCAGCAACCGTGACATCGCCAGCCGTCTCTACATCAGCGTGAACACCGCCGCCAACCACGTCCGCAGCATCCTGACGAAGACAGGAGCCGCCAACCGGACCCAGGCCGCCCGGTACGCCTCCGAGCACGGGTTGATCTAGCGCCGTCAACGGCGCCTGTCCCCGTGCCCCGTCTGTTGCAATCAGAGCCGGGCAGAGGAGCCGTCCGGCGCGAGCTGCTCAACGACCTCCACGATCGCGTCGGCCGGCAGGCCGGCCCGCGCCGCGGCCCGGCGGATCGCCTCAGGCGAGGGCGCCTCGTACAGGCAGTAGGTCTTGCGACGGTCGGCCGAGAGGAACGAGTAGAGCCAGCGGATGCCCTCTTCATCGTTGATTCGCCTGATGCCGTCGGCGTCCTCGGCCGTCATCTCGAGCTTCTCCGCGAACTGGCGCTCAACGATGAATAGTGGCATCGGATACCCCCAGCATTGTCGGAGTGCGCAGCACTGTCTCAGTGCCACCATAGTTCCAGCCGCGGTGCAGACGGCCAAACCAAAGCGGCGTCCACGTCAGGACAATGACCCGCTGCGACGCGCTACGAGGACGACAAGATCAACCATCCGCTCATGCCGCCGTTGGTGCGGCAGACCGCGACGTCAACCGTCTGCTCGCCGGATGAGAGTGCGGTTGATCAAGGCCAGGGGTGTTGGCGTCTTGCGATGCTCTGTCGCCGGGTACATCGCCTGTATGGGCCGTGACCGATGCGTTCGAGGCCCTGCTGGACGTCGCCTCGTAACCATCATCGCCGCCACCAAAACCAAACCGACGAAACGGTCAAAAGTGCCTTAAGTCACCGGTATTGGGGCTGGGCGCCGAATGACGTCGACGTCGCTCAAAAGCGCCGTTGCCGTTGCCCCGAGGGACCGCCTGCGACCGTCGTCGCGTCACCGGGACACCCGGCCGACGCCTTACGACCAGCGACGTCTGTCACCATCGACGACGCAGACGGGCAGGAGCCGTCCGTCGTGCAGGCGCGCCTGCACGACGTGGAGACCGGCCGGGCATCTCCCGAGCTCCGGTTGGTCGTCCGGATCCCGATACCCCCCGGCGACGCAGGTCAACTCCGGGAGATCGCTGCCCACCGCCGCGATGAAGTAGTCGCCGTTGGTGGGGCAGATTCCCAGCTCCGGCTGCCACTCCGGGTCCATTTCTGGCCGGTCGGCCGCGATGACCGGCGTGACGTCCGGAGCGCAGAGCCAGTGATCGAGACCACCAAACCCATCATTAGGACACCGAGCCACGGGGTCGTAGATGGGCGTGTCGTCCGCAGCCGCTGCCTGTCGGTTGCTCGGGGTCGGCGAGAGACCCGGGATCGCGGTTCCGGCTTGGTTCTTTGAAATTGGACTTTGCCGATGGCGATAACGTTGCGCGAATCCACGATTACCGGACCGCGAACTGCGCCCACAGCGAACGGTCGCCCTTGTCCGCGGCGACGAGCGCGCCGGCGTCATAGACGATCGGAACCGTCGGGGCCGGCGCCGACCGCCTACGCGGCGGCATGGCGGCGTCGGGCTCGCCTCGGGGTTGCCGCCGCTGCATCCATGGCGGCCAGACGTGCTCGCGCCTCAGCCAACTCGGCCTCGGTGAAGTGGCCAAACTCGGCCTCGTACTCAGCGATCGCGGCCAGAGCGGCGTGGTGTCGCTTCGCCTCCGGAGCTGCTTCAGCAAGCCAGGCTTCTGACCCGCGGAACCCTCGCGCTGTCGGCGAATTTGAGCTGACGACCCCTGACCCGCGCGGAAAGGCACCTACTGGGCGGGCCGGCGCGGAGTGAAGGTTCGGGTGGGGAAGCTGGCCCGCACCAGGGCGCGCAGGTCGGACAGACCGTACGGTCGGGGCGCGGCGGCGCCTGACCCGCCCGCACCGTCGGCCGGCCCGGCCCCGCTCTGGGCTCGCGCCAACAGCAGGGCCCTCACCTGG
>JADGGF010000258.1 GCA_019690055.1 Micromonosporaceae bacterium | reverse complement strand
CCTAGCCGAACGTGCCTGGGCAGTGATGAACCGGCGTATGCCCTACATCATCTGCGACACCGACGGCAACCCAGTTACCAAGGCTGAGGCAAAGAAGATCATCGCCGAACAGTGGACCGTGCCCGCCGTCGTACGAACCCGCCGACGCTCCACCAAAAAGACCACGGTGGGGAAGGCCCCTCAACAAGTCCTCACGGGACATGACAGGTCACACGCACAAGGCGTGGACAAACGAGGCGACCTTCCCCACCGAGATCGTCCAAGACCACCCTGGCCCGTCAAGCCAAACCGCTACGACTTGACAACCGATCCCCCATAGGGAATCAGTCCAGATCCACGCGGCCCGAGGCCGAAATCTGGTGCTCGCGTTCACAGGTCGGGGTCGACGACGCGGGTATAGACGGGGCGGATCAAGTCGGTGACCTCGTGGCGGCCGACGGTCAACGGCAGCGGATCGAGCTGGTCGAGGATCGCGTCGGGCCGGCGCGCCCCCGGCAGCCGCGCCGGGCGTACGACGCGCGGTCCGGCCCGCCAGAAGCCGCGGGGCGCCGCCGACGGCGTGGCGGCCGGGGTGGATGGTGGCGTCCGCAGCCGGTCCAGCAGCTCGTCGCGGCCCCGGCCGCGCCAGGCGAACATGGCGAACGGATCGCGCTCGAACTCCTCCGCCAGCGCGTACCAGGTGGCGATCACGTGGGTGCACGGCTCCTGCCAGCTCCGGCAGGAGCAGGACAGCGCCACCTCGTCGATCGACAGCGGGAGCAGTGACAGACCCGACGCGGCCAGGACCTCGGCCAGGCCATCGGGCACCTCACCCGCGAGCAGCGTGGCCACGTGGATCGCCTGCGCCGACAGGGTTTGCTCGACCTGTCGCCACTCGACGGCGGTGAAGGCCCGGACGGCGATCCGGACCCGGTGGGTATCGGCAGTCTCGGGGTCGGCGTCGCGGACGGTGGCGACCACCACGCTGGTCGACACGGTCAGGCTCTGCACGGCGCCGGTGCGGAAGAGCCGGCGGCCCTGCTGGAACCGGGACGCCAGGCCGAGGGACTCGAGGACGGCGCGGAACGCGCCCGTACGGTCAGGCATCAAAGCCCTCCGTCCGCAAACAGACCGCCTCCATCAGGTCCTCAGTGGACAGGGAGGTGAGCCACGCCTCGCCGCTGCCGATCGCGGCCTGCGCCGTCGCGCGCTTGTCCGCCAGCATCTGGTGGACCCGCTCCTCGATCGTGCCCAGGCAGACGAAGGTGTGCACCTGCACGTCGCGGCGCTGGCCGATGCGGTACGCCCGGTCGGTTGCCTGGGCCTCGGTGGCCGGATTCCACCACCGATCGAGATGTACCACATGATTGGCTGCGGTCAGGTTCAACCCGATCCCGCCGGCCTTGAGCGAGAGCAGCAGCACGGCCGGGTCGGGCCGGGACTGGAAGCGCCGGACCACGTCGTCCCGCGCACCCTTGGGCGTGCCGCCGTGCAGCAGGTCGACCTCCACCCCGAGTCGCTGGTGCAGGTACGGGCGCAGCAGCTCGGCGAAGGACGCGAACTGCGTGAAGACCAGGGCCCGGTCACCGTCGGCGGCGACGTTGGCGAGGATCTCCTCCAACCGGGCGAGTTTGCCCGAGCGATCCGGCAGCGGAGAGCCGTCGCGCAGCAGGTGAGCCGGGTGGTTGCACACCTGCTTGAGCTTGGTCAGCGCGGCGAGGATCAGGCCGTTGCGCCCGGGACCCGCGGGAGCCTCGGCCAGCCGGTCGAAGAGCTCGTGCGTCACCGCCCGGTAGAGGCTCGCCTGTTCGACCGTGAGAGTGCACCACACGATGCGCTCCAATCGGGCCGGCAGATCCGCGATGACCTGGTCGTCGGTCTTCAATCGCCGCAGCACGTAGGGCCGCGTGAGCCGGCGCAGCCGGGCGGCCGCCTGCTCGTCGCGATAGCGTTCAATGGGCACGCCGTAGCGGGCCCGGAAGACGCCGGCCGGCCCCCAGGCCCCGGGGTTCAGAAAGTCCATAATGGACCACAGTTCCGACAGCTGGTTCTCCACGGGCGTGCCGGTCAGGGCGATCCGGTGGCGAGCCGGAAAGCGGCGGATGGCGCGGGCGGTGAGGCTGGCGCTGTTCTTCACGTGCTGGGCCTCGTCGAGGACAACCCGGTCCCACTGGACCTCGGCCAGCCGGTCGACGTCCTTGGCCGCGGTGCCGTACGTGGTCAGCACCAGGTCGGCCGCCGTGAGGTCGCCGGACCGCGACGCTCCATGGTGGACCGTCACGCGCAGGCTGGGTGTGAACCGGGCGATCTCGCTCTGCCAGTTCCCGAGCACCGACAGGGGACACACCACCAGCGTCGGCGGTCGCGGGCCCTGGTCCCGTAGCCACGCCTCCAGCGCCAGCACCTGGACGGTCTTGCCGAGGCCCATGTCGTCGGCGAGCAGCGCCCCGACCCCGAGCCGGTCCAGGAAGGCCAGCCACGACAGGCCGCGGCGCTGGTAGGGCCGCAGCGTGGCGGACAGCGAGGCGGGTGGGTCGATCAGCTCCAACCGCTCGCCCGCCCGGCCGGTCAACAGGTCGGCCAGCCAGCCCTCGCCATCCACGTCGCGGATCGGCAGGGGTGGGCCCGCCTCGGCGAGCTGGTGCACCAGGCGCACCGCCTCGCCCGCGCTCAGCTGGCCCTCGCCCCCGCGTTGCAGGAACACCAGGCCGGCGCGCAGGCGGTCAGGATCGAGATACATCCACCGGCCCCGCAGGCGGACCAATGGCACAGATGCCTGCGCCAGCTCGGCCAACTCGGCCGCGGTGAGCCGCTCGTCGCCCAGGGACAACTCCCAGCGATAGTCGACGATGGCATTCAGGTCGGCCGTGCGGTCCCGCAGCACCGCCGCCGTCGTCTGTCGCGTGTGGACGGACAGCGTGAGGCCGAGCTCGGGCCGGCGCTGCCACCACGCCGGCAACAAGACGCCGAAGCCCGCCTCGATCAGTAGCGGTGCGTTCCGCAGGAACCGGTAGGCGCCAGGTGTGTCGAGCGTCATCCCGGCCGGCTGCCCGTCGCGCAGCGCGTCGTCGAGGTCCGGGTGAAGCCGGCGGGCCCGGCCGAGCCCTTCGAGCAGCACCTCCCGCGGTTCGCGGCGGGCGTAGCGCAACAGGGCAGTGGCGCGGTCCTCCCACACGTCCGCCGCCGGGATGAGCACGCTCGGCTCGGCGGTGGACTGGAGCAGGAACTCCAGTCGCCACGCCGCCGCCTCGTCGCCGCCATCGCCCTCAGCCAGGTTCGCCAGCCGGAAGCAGAGGCGGATCGGGAACGTGGCGGTGCTGTCCCGCCAGGCGTCCAGGCGGTGGCGCAGGCGGTCGACGTCGGCGGCGGGCGCATCGAAGCGGCCGTCCGCTCCGGTCAGCGCCCGCAGCCAGGCCGCGGTCGGACCGGGGGCGGCGTTCGATGGCAGGAGCGACGCGGGCACCGCCCGCCGTACGTGACCGTCTATTGTGGAGTCAACGAGCTCGAGTATTGCGTCGGCGGCCGGACCGTCCATGCTCGCCGGCGCGGCGGCCAGCGCCACTGCTGGCGTCGCGCGGACCAGATCGTCGAACCACGCCAGGTCCGGGCCGGTCAGCACCGCCCGCCAGCAGGCTCGGTTCGTGCGGGCGGCCGTGGACCCGGGCGGGGTGTCCACCGCGATGGCGGGCACGAACCGGCCCCGGGCCACGAGGTCGAGGGCGAAGGCCCGTACGTCGGCGAGCCGGCCGACCGACGCGCCGACGATCACGCCGTCCAGGTCGGACAGCGCCTCCTCAAGGTCCACATCGGATGGTAGGTACACGACCGGTACGGTCCACGGCGCGAGCGGGGCGTCCGGTTCGGCGTCGGCACCGCCCGCCTCGGGCGAGGCGAGCGGAGCAGCCCGCTGCGTCGGGAGGTGGATGGTGATCGTGTCGACCGTTCCGGCGACCGGCGGCAGCACGGCGAACGGATGGCGAGGCGCGCCGCGCCGGTGCGGGCATGCGGGCCCGGGCGAGGGCGCCGGCCGACGCCCCACCGTAGGCCCGGGCTCCTCCGCCCACAGCGCGAGCCGGCCTCGTGCCGCGACCAGCCCGTGCACCACGATCACCAGGCCACCCTAACCACGCGCGGGCGAGGGCCGACTGGCGGCGAGTCGCCGACCGCTCTCATCGGTGTTGATCTAGGGCCCAGGGTGGTTAGTTGATCTTCGATCATCACTCCAAGCCCTAGATCAACAGGGCAGCCGGGTCAGGTGGGCCATCACGTGGCGCGCCGTCACGGGACCGAGGCCAGGCGGTGGGCCCCCGCGCTCGCGCGGGCCTCGAAGGAGGTAGGCGAGGCGTACCCGGCGGCGGCGTAGGCCTCGGCCACCGCCGACCGTACGGTCTCAACGGCCGTCTCGGCGACCAGCGCCAGGACACAGCCGCCGAAGCCACCGCCGGTCATCCGCGCCCCCAACGCACCCGCGCGCAGCGCCACCTCGACGGCCAGGTCGACGGTCGGCACCGTGATCTCGTAGTCGTCCCGCATCGAGGCATGGGAGGCGGTGAAGAGCCGGCCCACCGCCGGCCAGTCGCCGGCCCGCAGCGCCTCCACAGTAGACAAAACGCGCTCGTTCTCGGTGACCACGTGGCGCACGCGGCGGCGTGTCACGTCGTCGTCCAACCGGGCCAGCGCCGCGTCGAGGTCGTCGACGTCGCGCAACGCGGGCACGCCCAGCGCCGCCGCGGCCGCCTCACAGGCCGCCCGACGCTGGGCGTACTCGTTCTCGGTGTGCTGGTGCGGGGTGCGCGAGTCGATGACCAGCAGGGCCAGTCCGGCCGACGCCGGGTCGAACGGCACCTGCTCCACCTGACCGGAGCGGCAGTCGAGGAACAGCGCGTGTCCGGCCTGGCAGCGGATCGAGGCGGTCTGGTCCATGATGCCGCAGGGCACGCCGACGTAAATGTTCTCCGCCCGCTGGGCGATCGCCGGTCGCTGGGCGATGGGCAGATCCGTCCCGGCGAGGTCGCACAGCGCGGAGAGCACCGCGCACTCCAGCGCGGCCGACGAGGACAGGCCCGCCCCCATCGGTACGTCGGACTCGATCGACAGGCGGGCCGCGGGGACGTCGACGCCGGCCTCGCGCAACGCCCAGATCACGCCGGCGACGTACGCCGCCCACCCGGTCACGCCCCCCGGCCGCAGGTCGGCGACGGTCACCACCATGGTGTCGGGGTGGCCGGCGCTCGTGACCACCCACCGGGGCTCGCCAGACAACGGTTCGCCAGACAACGGTTCGACGGTGGCGACCGTGCGCTGCGGCAGGGCGATGGGCAGGACGAAGCCGTCGTTGTAGTCGGTGTGCTCACCGATGAGGTTTACCCGGCCGGGCGCCGCCCACGCGCGGGCCCCGGCCGCGACGGGCGCGGTCACGTGTCCACTCGCGAGCCAGGGGCGGAACGCACGGACGGGATGGACCGCACGACGGATGGCGCTGCGTCCGAGGGCCCGCCGTCGGAGGGTCGGGCGTCGGAGGGTCGGGCGTCGGAGGGTTGGCCGTCGGAGGGTTGGCCATCGGGGGTCCGGGCCGTCGAGGCCCGGGCGGGACGTAAGTCGACCCACATAACATCGGCGATGTTCGACCGGAGCACGGCCAGCGCCGAGGTGTCGAGGCCGGAGTCGGTCACCAGCACGTCCGCGCCGTCCAGCGGGATGATCGTCGCGATCCCGACCACCCCCCACTTGGTGTGGTCGGCGAGGACGACGGTGCGGCGGGCGGCGGCGACGAGGGCCCGGTTGGTCTCGGCTTCGGCCAGGTTGGGGGTCGTGAAGCCGCCGCGGTCGTCCATCCCGTGCACACCGAGGAACAGCACGTCGAGGTTGAGCCCGGCGAGCAGCGTGGTGGCGGCCGGGCCGACCAGCGCGTCCGACGGTGTGCGGATGCCACCGGTGAGGATCACCGTGTGCGTCGGGTTCGCCGCGCGGTGCAGCACGTCGGAGACGGCCACCGAGTTGGTGACGACGGTGAGGTTGTTGATTTCTGTGAGCTTTTGTGCGAGCGCGGCGGTGGTG
This sequence comes from Micromonosporaceae bacterium, assembly GCA_019690055.1. Lineage (GTDB taxonomy): Bacteria > Actinomycetota > Actinomycetes > Mycobacteriales > Micromonosporaceae > DATBGZ01. The sequence goes on along the minus strand of JADGGF010000258.1, from coordinate 554 downwards.
GTTCCGGCCGAGATGCCGACCGCCGAGCCGGGGGGCACCAGGGCCGCGGCCGCCGCCGCGATCGCCGCCTTCTCGGCCGCCTGCCGGACCTGCTTGGTCGCGAAGGCTGGCTCGTCCACCGGAGTGTCCACCGGCAGCACGCCGCCGTGGACGCGGGTGAGCAGGCCCTGTTCGACCAGGGCCTCCACGTCCCGCCGCACGGTCATGTCCGAGACGCCGAGCGCGCTCGCCAGCTCGCGGAGGCGGACGCCGCCGCGTCGGCGCACCTCGTTCACGATCGCGTCGCGCCGCTGCGGCCCTAACACGGCCACCACCGAGCGATGCTGTGCGGACTTGTTTGATCCTGTGACATGGCGGGGCTAGATTACCGCCCGTGCGCCCCGCTGTCACCCCAGCACCTCCGGGGCCGCGCCTGAGGGCGGCGCGGACGGACACCCGGCTCGCCGACGGCCGCACCCTCATCTACTACGACCCGCCAGGCACCCACCGCGACCCGCCACCGGACACCCGGGACCTTCCCCCACAACCGCAGCCGGGCCAGGCCCGCTTCGACC
>JADGGF010000257.1 GCA_019690055.1 Micromonosporaceae bacterium | reverse complement strand
AGCCATCGAAGAAATCCGCAAGCGCAAGGCGTGAAGGCCTTCACTGTCAGGAAGGCGTCCTTCCTAGGCAAAAACCGTCAACAAGGCGTCCTTCCTGACACGGGCTTCGGGCCACTGGTGGTCGGCGCCCCGGTCGCTGGGGCCGCCGCCGGTAGTGGGTGAGGGTTCGCGCCGCCCTCACCCGCTACCGTCGGGCGCGGCCCGATGGCCGGGGTTGACCAGGCATCGCCCGCCGCCCGCGGTCGGGCTGGCTGCGGCTGGGCTCGACCGGGCGGGCCGATCCGCCGTCCGGCGCCCGGTCACCCGTCGCGTTCAGCGCCGCGCGGATGGCGGCGACGACCTGGTCGGGCTCGCGGTTGTCCCGCAGGACGAACACGAGGCTCCCCCCGGTCGGCGGTTCCGGGGCCCGCTGGGTGAAGAGCGCGACCACCTCGGCCATCGCCGCATCGATTTCTCGGATTGGGTCGATGGCTTCGCGGCGCAGCCATCGCCGCAGCACATGGTTGTGCGCGGAGACGACCGCGGCGGCCATGAGCTCGGCTCGGAGGGCGGCCTGGGGTGAGGGGCCCATCCATTCGGCGATGAACTCGCGGAACAGCCGTTGGTACCGGGCCGCGCTGGCGATCTCGCGGTCGCGCAGGGCGGGCACCCGGCTGGTGATCGCGTAGCGGCGCCGGGCGCGCTCGCCCTCCTCGAGGTAGCTCATGAGCACCAGGCGTACGGCCTCGGCCACGGCGACGACCGCGGTGTCGGCGTTGGACGTGGCGAGCCGGTTCGTGATGGCCTCGAGCAGCCGGTCGTGGTCCGGAAAGATGACGTGCTCCTTGGAGCGGTAGTGGCGGAAGAACGTCGTCCGTCCCACACCCGCCCGCTCCGCGATGTCATCGACGGTTGTCTGTTCATAGCCGCGTTCGTCGAACAGGTCGAAGGCGGCGTCGACGAGTCGGTCCCGAACGCTCACCGTTCCATCCTCGCCCATGGGGTCGCGCGGGCCCCGTCCGCCCGGGGCCGGACGGGCACCTCTCTTGCCCCACCTTACGGTATCCAGTACCGTGATCGCGGAACTGAATCCCGAGCAGTCGGAGGTCGCCCCCAGTGCGTACGGGCCCGCCCACCACCGCCGATCGGTTGGCCGACCTGGAACGCCGCTACGACGAGGCGGTCCATGCCGGGACGGCTCGGGCGGTCGAGCGTCAGCACAAGCTCGGCAAGCGCACCGCGCGTGAGCGGGTGGCCGCGCTGCTCGACGAGGGCTCCTTCGTCGAGCTGGATGCGCTCGCCCGGCACCGGTCGACGACCTACGGCATGGCGGCCAACCGTCCCTACGGCGACGGCGTCGTCACCGGACACGGCACCGTGGACGGACGACCGGTCTGCGTGTTCAGCCAGGACGTGACGGTCTTCGGCGGCAGCCTGGGCGAGGTGTACGGGGAGAAGATCGTCAAGGTCCAGGATCTGGCCCTGCGCATCGGCTGCCCGCTGATCGGGATCAACGAGGGCGGCGGCGCCCGGATCCAGGAGGGCGTGGTCTCGCTCGGCCTCTACGGCGAGATCTTCTACCGCAACGTCCAGGCTTCCGGGGTCATCCCGCAGATCTCCCTGATCATGGGGGCCGCCGCCGGTGGGCACGTCTACTCGCCCGCCCTGACCGACTTCGTGGTCATGGTCGACCGCACGTCCCAGATGTTCATCACCGGACCCGACGTGGTGCGAGCCGTCACGGGCGAGGACGTCACCCTCGAGGAGCTCGGTGGCGCCCGCACCCACAACACGGTCAGCGGTAACGCCCACTACCTGGCCAGCGACGAGGACGACGCGATCGCGTACGTGCGCGCGCTGCTCTCCTACCTGCCGAGCAACAACCTCGACCCCGCGCCGGTGGTGGACGCGCCGGCGAACCTCGAGATCACCGACGAGGACCGATTTCTCGACACCGTCGTCCCGGACTCGCCCAGCCAGGCGTACGACATGCGCCGCATCATCGAGCACCTGCTCGACGACGGTGAGTTCCTCGAGGTCCAGCCGCTGTTCGCGCCGAACATCGTCATCGGCTTCGGTCGGATCGAGGGCCACCCCGTTGGCGTGGTCGGCAACCAGCCGATGCACCTGGCCGGCTGTCTCGACATCGACGCCTCCGAGAAGGCGGCGCGGTTCGTGCGCACCTGCGACGCCTTCAACATTCCGATCCTGACCCTGGTCGACGTGCCCGGGTTCCTGCCCGGGGTGGCGCAGGAGCGGGGCGGCATCATCCGGCGCGGCGCCAAGCTCATCTACGCCTACGCGGAGGCGACCGTCCCGAAGGTGACCGTCATCACGCGTAAGGCTTTCGGCGGCGCGTACGACGTCATGGGCTCCAAGCACCTGCGGGCCGACGTCAACATCGCCTGGCCGACCGCCCAGATCGCCGTCATGGGCGCCGAGGGCGCGGTGAACATCCTGCACCGGCGCGAGCTCGCCGCGGCCGACGATCCCGCGCCCCTACGGGCGCGCCTCGTGGCCGAGTACGAGGAGGCGCTCGTCAATCCGTACATCGCGGCTGAGCGGGGATACGTCGACGCGGTCATCCCCCCGTCCCACACGAGGTCGTACGTCGTCCGGTCGTTGCGCGCCCTGCGCACCAAACGGCAGCATTCGGTGCCGAAGAAGCACGGGAACATGCCGCTGTGAGCGCCGCCCGCCGTCCCCCCAGATGGACGCCCGTGCGCCCGGTCGGGCGCGGGCGGCCGTTGCCCGACCCGCGTGCCCCGGGTGGCGTACGGGGCCGCCGCAGCACCACCGTGCCCCGTCCGTCGCTGGGCGCCCCGGTGCCGCCGCCGTACCCTGGTGCGAGTCGCGCCCCGGGCGGGCGACGCACCGCTGGCTCGTGGAGAGGGTCGATGACATGCAGAAGGTCCTGATCGCCAACCGTGGTGAGATCGCCGTCCGCGTGATCCGGGCCTGCCGGGAGGCCGGGTACGCGTCGGTGGCGGTGTATGCCGAGCCCGACCGCGACGCGGTGCACGTGCGGATGGCCGACGAGGCGTACGCGCTGGGCGGCGCGACCGCGGCTGAGTCCTATCTGGACATCGACAAGCTGATCCACGTGGCCAAGACCGCGGGGGCCGACGCCGTGCATCCCGGCTACGGCTTCCTGGCCGAGAACGCCGATTTCGCCCAGGCCGTCCTCGACGCCGGGCTGACCTGGATCGGCCCGTCGCCGCAGACCATCCGCGACCTTGGGGACAAGGTCACGGCCCGGCACATTGCGCTGCGCGCCGGCGCCCCGCTCGTGCCCGGCACCGAGGATCCGGTCAGCGGGCCGGAGGAGGTCATCGCGTTCGCCGAGCGCCACGGGCTGCCGGTCGCCATCAAGGCGGCCTTCGGCGGCGGTGGAAGGGGCCTCAAGGTCGCCCGCACCATCGAGGAGATCCCCGACCTGTACGCCAGCGCCGTGCGGGAGGCCGTGAACGCCTTCGGCCGCGGCGAGTGCTACGTCGAGCGCTACCTCGACCGGGCCCGCCACGTGGAAGCCCAGATCCTCGCCGACACGCACGGCACCGTGGTGGTCGTCGGCACGCGCGACTGCACCCTGCAGCGGCGCAACCAGAAGCTCGTCGAGGAGGCGCCCGCGCCGTTCCTCACCGACGAGCAACGCCGCCGCATCCACGAGTCGGCCAAGGCCATCTGCCGCGAGGCCGGGTACCACGGGGCCGGCACGGTCGAGTACCTGGTCAGCGACGACGGCGTGATCACCTTCCTCGAGGTCAACACCCGCCTGCAGGTCGAGCACCCGGTCTCGGAGGAGACGACCGGCCTGGACCTCGTCCGCGAGCAGTTCCGCATCGCCGAGGGCGAGCCGTTGTCGGTGACCGAGGACGTGACTCCGACGGGCCACAGCATCGAGTTCCGCGTCAACTGCGAAGACCCGGCGCGTAACTTCCTGCCCACGCCCGGCACCATCACCACGTACCGCGAGCCGGCCGGCCCAGGCGTCCGGGTCGATTCCGGGGTCGAGGCGAACACCTCCATCAGCGGGGCCTTCGACTCGCTGCTAGCCAAGCTCATCGTCCGCGGCCGGACCCGGGCCGAGGCGCTCGAGCGGGCCCGCCGGGCCCTGGACGAGTTCGTCGTCGAGGGCATCCCCACCACGCTGCCCTTCCACCGGGCGGTGGTGCGGGACCCGGCGTTTGCCGGCGAACCGTTCACCGTCTACACCCGCTGGATCGAGACCGAATACCGGCACCAGCTTCCGGCCGCCGATCCCGAGCCGGCCCGGCCGGACGAGCCGCGTGAGACGGTCGTGGTGGAGGTGGGCGGCAAGCGCCTGGAGGTCTCGCTGCCGAGCCGGATCCTCGGCGCCCGCCCGACCAACGGGGCGCGCGCCGCGGCGCCGCGCCGGTCCCGGTCCGCGGCCGTCGCCACCGGGGACGCGGTCACCGTCCCGATGCAGGGCACCATCACGACCATCGCCGTCCGCAACGGCGACACGGTGACCGAAGGGCAGCTTATCGTCGTCCTCGAGGCCATGAAGATGGAGCAACCGATCAACGCGCACAAGTCCGGGGTCATCGCCGACCTGACGGTGGAACCCGGCGCCGTCGTCCCCACCGGTTCAACCATCTGCACGATTCGATGACAAGCCAGCGTTCGCGGAAGGACTAAGGAGGCGGCCATGGCGGAGCGTCGGGCCGAGTCGGGGTTCGTCATCGAGCCGGTGTATCGAACCGAGCCCGAAGGGCTGGCGGAGCGGTTGGGTGAGCCGGGCGAGTTCCCGTTCACCCGGGGCGTCTACTCGACGATGTACCGGACGAAGCCGTGGACGATGCGGCAGTACGCGGGCTTCGGCACGGCAGCGGAGTCGAACGCCCGCTATCACCAGTTGCTGGCCGCGGGGACCACGGGGTTGTCGGTGGCGTTCGACCTGCCGACCCAGATGGGGTACGACTCGGACGCGCCGCTCGCGCACGGCGAGGTCGGCAAGGTCGGGGTGGCGATCGACTCGCTGGAGGACATGCGGGTCCTGCTGGCCGGCATCCCGCTGGACAAGGTGTCCACGTCCATGACGATCAATGCCCCGGCGGCGGTGCTGCTGTTGCTGTACCAGCTGGTCGCCGAGGAGCAGGGTGTGCCGGGGACGGCCCTGTCGGGGACGATCCAGAACGACATCCTCAAGGAGTACATCGCCCGGGGTACCTACATCTTTCCGCCGAAGCCGTCGTTGCGCTTGGTGGCGGACACCTTCGCGTACTGCCGGGCGGAGATTCCTCGATGGAACACCATCTCGATTTCCGGCTACCACATGGCGGAGGCGGGGGCCACGCCCGCGCAGGAGATCGCGTTCACGCTGGCCAACGGGCTGGCGTACGTGCGGGCGGCGATGGACGCGGGGTTGGCCATCGACGATTTCGCCCCGCGGTTGTCTTTCTTCTTCGTCGCGCGCACCACGATCCTGGAGGAGGTGGCCAAGTTCCGGGCGGCGCGGCGGATCTGGGCCCGGCTCATGCGCGAGCAGGGGGCCCGCGATCCGAGGTCGATGATGCTGCGGTTCCACACGCAGACGGCCGGGGTGCAGCTGACCGCGCAGCAGCCGGAGGTGAACCTGGTGCGGGTGACCGCGCAGGCGATCGCGGCCGTGCTCGGCGGGACCCAGTCGCTGCACACCAACTCCTACGACGAGGCGATCGCGCTGCCGACCGAGAAGGCGGCGCGGCTGGCACTGCGGACCCAGCAGGTGCTGGCCTACGAGACCGACCTGACCTCCACTGTGGACCCGTTCGCCGGGTCGTACGCGGTGGAGGCGATGACCGACGAGGTCGAGGCGGCCGCGGTCGCGCTCATGGAGAAGGTGGCCTCCTACGGTGGGGCGGTCGAGGCGATCGAAGCCGGCTTCCAGAAGCGCGAGATCGAGGCGTCCGCGTTCCGCATCGCGCAACAGATCGATACCGGCGAGCGGGTCGTGGTGGGCGTCAACCGCTTCACCCTCGACGAGGAGGAACCGTACGAGCCGCTGCGGGTCGACCCGGCCATCGAGGCCGAGCAGGCCCAGCGGTTGGCCCGGTTGCGCGCCACCCGTGACAACGCCGCCGTCACCGCCGCGCTGAACGACCTGCGCACCGCTGCCCAGGGCAGCACCAACGTGCTCTACCCCATGCGCGAGGCCCTGCGCGCGTACGCCACGGTGGGCGAGGTCTGCGACACCCTGCGCGAGGTGTGGGGCGTCTTCCGCCCGTCCGACCGGCTCTGACGCCCCACATGGCCTTGGGCGGGGCACCGGGCCTCGGCGCTACTTGTTCGCCTTCTCCTCCTTGGGCGGGGCGGTAATGAGCCAGGCGAGGACGCCGGCGCCGACGCCCACGGGCAGCTGCAGGTGGCTGTCCGTGGCGATTTTGACGATCGCGAATGCGAGGATGCCCACCACGAGGGCGATGGTGACCCGCTGGCCGGTCGAGCGCGTCGGGGCGCTGGAACTGCTCATGGTTGCCGAGAATGGCAGCGGCCATCGGGTTTCGTGACAGATTTGTCGAAATGCATGAGTCAGATCATGGACTGTTCGTTGTGGACGCAGTTGCATCCGAGGGGCAGCCAGCAGGCGTGCGGCGCGGGACGGCAGTCC
>JADGGF010000256.1 GCA_019690055.1 Micromonosporaceae bacterium | reverse complement strand
CACCTGGGTCGTGCGGCAGTGGGCGCGGGCCCGCCGTCACCCGGTCGCGCTGGCGATCCTCGCCGTGGCCGCGGTCATCGGCGCGGTCGCGGCGGCGACCAGCCTCGCCCACGCGCGGGGAGTGCCGGCCATCGCCGGAGCCCTTCCGACGGGAGGGCGGTCGGCGTTCATGATCCTCGGAGCCGCTCTGCTGGTCGGTCTGCTCGGGCACGCTCCGGTCCAGTCGGCCGTCTGGCGCTCGTTCGCGTGGTGCGTGGGTGCCGCGGGCGCCGGCTTCGTGCTGGTACTGCTTGTGGAACGCCTCGCCGGGTCGGCGGTGGACCCGGCGACGCAGTACGCCTACTTGTCCGGAGCGGCCCTCCAGTTGCTGCTCGGGCTCGCGATCCTGGGCCTGGGTGCCCTGCTGTGGCTGCGGCCCACCCGGCGCCTCGCGCCGACCCGGGCCCGGCACCGGGCCCGCCCGGTCGGGGCGCCGCGGACCACGGTCGCCATCGCCGGCGCGGCTGTCGTGATGGTCGGGGCCGCCTGGGGGATCGTGCTCGGGGACACCGCGGTGAACCGGGCGATCGTCAACCGGATGACCGTCGTCCCCTGGGAGTTCGCGCACGGTCAGCTCGCCGACACCACCGCCGCCGCCCTGGTCGAGGCCGGCTTGGCGCAGCCGGTTCGCGATGCCGCGGCCGTCGTGCTCGGCGAGGACTGGCGGACGGCGGGGCGGGCGCAGGCTCTGCTCGCCGCGCTCAACCGCACCACCACCACGCTCGCGGTATCGATGTACCGCGACCCGATGGCCGACGACGACGTGATCGTGCGTCGCTACGAGGAGATCATCGCCGGGGTGACCGGTCCGGTTGTCCTGGTGTGCGACTCCGATCGCACGCACCAGTGGGCCGAAGGCATCGCGGACCGGTTCGGCGCCCGCATTGCCGGCATCGTCCGGGCCAACGGGTAGTGTCCGGGCGCAGCCCGGGCCCAACGGGTAGAGTCCGGCGTGGTCCGAACCGACGAGTAGAGTCTCGTGGTCATGAGGGTGCTCGTCACGGGTGGGGCCGGATTCATCGGATCGGCGTTCGTTCGTAACCTGCTGACCGACGCGTTGGGGACGACGCCGACGGCCGTAACGGTTCTCGATGCCCTGACGTACTCCGGGAACCGGGCCAACCTGGCCCCGGTGGCCCAGGACCCGCGGCTCGTCTTCGTCCACGGCGACATCACCGACCCGGCCACCGTCGACGAGGTCCTGCCCGGCCACGACGTGGTCGTCCACTTCGCGGCCGAGTCGCACGTGGACCGCTCCATCACCGGAGCCGCCCCGTTCGTGCGCACCAACGTGCTGGGCACCCAGACGTTGCTCGACGCTGCCCTGCGGCACGGCCTGGGTCGATTCGTGCACGTCTCCACCGACGAGGTGTACGGCTCGATCGAGGAGGGTTCGTGGACCGAGGAGAGCCCCCTCGCCCCGAACTCGCCGTACGCAGCGTCGAAGGCGGCCTCGGATCTGGTGGCGTTGGCGTATCACCGCACGCACGGCTTGGATGTCGTCATCACGCGGTGCTCGAACAACTATGGTCCCTACCAGTTCCCCGAGAAGGTCATTCCGCTCTTCGTGACGAACCTGATGGATGGGCTGCCGGTGCCGCTGTACGGCGACGGGGGGAACGTCCGCGACTGGTTGCACGTCGACGACCACTGCCGCGGCGTGCACGCGGCCATGGTCAAGGGCCGGGCCGGCGAGGTCTACCACATCGGTGGCGGTCGCGAGCTGACCAACCTGGAGCTCACCCGGTTGCTGATCGACGCGTGCGGGGCGACCTGGGACGCCGTGCAGATGGTGACCGACCGCAAGGGCCACGACCGGCGCTACTCGCTGGACATCACCAAGGCCACGACGGAGCTCGGCTACCAGCCCCTGATCGATTTCGAGCAGGGGCTGGCGCAGACGATCGCGTGGTACCGCGAGAACCGGCACTGGTGGGAACCGCTCAAGAGGACGTCAGCGGCATGACCCACCGGTGCGCCGAGGTCGAGTTCGGCAGGGGAGGTTCGCGATGGGGCTGGTCGTAACCAGCGGGGTGACCGCGTTCATCCTGCTCGTGGTGATCCTCGAGCTGCTGCGCCGACGGCAGCTGCGGGAGAAGTACGCCATGCTGTGGCTCGCGGTCATCGCAGTGATCCTGCCCATCGCGATCTTCCCGCGGGCGCTCGACGGCGTGGCCACCAAGCTGGGCATCGCCAGTGGAGCCAGCTTGATCCTCTTCCTCGGTGTGGTTTTCCTCCTCGTCGTGGCCATTCACCTGAGCTGGGAGGTCAGCCGGCTGGAGGAGGAAACCCGGACGTTGGCCGAGGATGCCGCGCTGCTGCGCACCGAGCTGCGTGAGTCCCTCGCCGAGCTCCGGCGAGCGAGGGACGAGTCGATGGAGGCACACCATGACTGAGCCGCGGGTTCTCGTCGTGGTGCCGGCCTGGAACGAGGCCGGCTGCATCCGCACCGTGGTGCACGAGATCAAGACCGAGCTGCCCGCCGTCGACGTCCTCGTGGTGGACGACGGATCGACCGATGACACGTCGGCCGAGGCCGCTGCGGCGGGCGCCCGGGTGGCCCGATTGCCCTACAACCTGGGGGTCGGCGGGGCCATGCGACTCGGCTACCGGTACGCGGTACGGCACGACTACGACATCGTGATCCAGGTCGACGCCGATGGTCAGCACGACCCACGCTACGTCCCCAAGCTCATCGACGCTCTCGCCGACGCCGACATCGTGATCGGTGCCCGCTTCGCCGGTGAGGGCTCGTACCGGGTTCGCGGGCCGCGTCGGTGGGCGATGTACATGCTGCAGTGGGTGCTGTCGCTGATGGCCCGCAGCCGGCTCACCGACACCACCAGTGGCTTCCGCGCAACGAACCGTCGGGCGGCCGAGCTGTTCGCATCGTGGTACCCGGTGGAGTACCTGGGTGACACGGTCGAGACGTTGGTCTATGCCGCGCGGCGCAAGCTGCGCATCACCCAGATTCCGGTGGCGATGCGTACCCGCATGGCGGGAACGCCGAGCCACTCGCCGATCAAGGCGACGATCTACCTGTTCCGGGCCATCGCCATCCTCGTGCTCGCGTTGATCCGCCGCTAGCGGTTCCGCAGGTCCTACGACCGACGCTCGAGCAACCCGACCGTCAGGCCCGACGAATGGGTCACCCAGGTCTGCACGTACGTCGACCGGAGCGCCTCCGCCTGGCTCGCCTGGAGTTGGCTGATCACGTCATCCGTCTGCCCGGCGACCACAACCCAGAGCCTGGGCTCGCCGCCGAGGCACTCGGTGGCGCACTCCACCGGCCACAGCTCGTGGTTCTCGCCCGCCGTGGTGAGCAGGAAGACGTCGCGCGGCCGAACTGATTCCGGCAAATAGTGCTTCACCCCGACGTCGATCATGTACCACCACGCCGACCCCCGCTGGTAGACCGCCCCGTCACCGGGCTGGTACCGCTCAACGATGATCTTTGCCGCCGTCTCGTAGTCGAGGCCGGTATTCATGGGCCGGGACAGTGGGTACGTGTACCACGAGTGCGACAGGTGCGAGCGCATCACCACGTGGTCGGGCAGGCCGAGCAGCGCGAGCGCCACCAGGCCGACCACCGGTGCCCACCGCCACCGGACGGCGGCCAGGCCCGCGCCGACCAGCACGGCCGATGCCGGCAGGACGAACAGCAGATACTTCGAGAAGAAGTAGTTGACCTCGCCCAGCGAGTAGATCGAGATCGCAAGCAGTGGCATCGCGACGGCCACGGTCAGGAAGGCGGTCGCCCGGGGCGGGCGCGCCAGCCAGGCAACGAGCGCCAGGGCGAGCATCGCATAGCCGAACTCCACCGAGGCGACGGTGCTCTGCCACGTCTCCAGCAGCGAGAAGCGCGGGACCCAGTGGACCTGTCGGAGGGCCTGCTTCATCGCCAGACGGACGACCGGGTAGGCGGCCGCCCCGGCCAGGCCGACCGCCGCGACGAAGCCGACCACCGGCCGCCACGCCCACCGCCGCCACAGCAGCACCACGAGCCCTACCAGGTGGCCGACGACGATCGCTCCGGAGACGGCGTTGAACACCACACACGCCGCCACGCTGGCCGCGTACCCGGCCCACCGCAGCACCGACGGCCGCTCCACCGCCCGCAGCAGCAACAGGGTCGCGAGCGCGGCCGCGAGGACCACGAAGCCGTACGACCGGGCCTCCTGACCGAACCGGGTGACGGCCGGCGTGAGCGCGAAGACGAGGCCCGAGACCACGCCGGTCGCGGGCCGGTAGAGGCGGCGGCCGATCAGGGCGACGCAGCCGGCCGCGCCGCCCATGGCCAGCGCCGACGGCAGGCGGAGAGCGAACGCCGACTCGCCGAAGACCTGCACCCAGAAGTGCATGAACAGGTAGTAGGTGGCGTGCACGGCGTCGACCTGCGGCACCAGGCCGAGGATCTGATCGACCGACCGGCGGGCGACGTCCAGGGTGACCAGCTCGTCCTGCCAGAGCACCGGGCCCCCGAGCGGATACAGGACCAGGCCCGTGGTGGTCACCACGGGCCAGAACCACGTGGCCTGGCCGAGCCAGGCCCTGACGCGGCCGGACAGCCGCCCAGGCACCGGCTCCGACGTCACCTCCGTATTGCTCTTGGTCCGCGCCTGCAGCGCGAGCGCCTCGTTCGACACATGCGTCCCGTCATCGGCCTGGTGGAAACTTGCCCCGTCTGTGCGTGGTCGCCCCGGTGAGGACGCCCGATCGTGGCCCCGTGCGGCGCCACGGTAATGGCCCGATAGGCGCAAAGGTAATGGTCTGGTTGGGCGAAAGGTAGTGGCCCAGACTAACCCGGGACGGCGGTCGGCGGGCTCGAGACGACGGAAGCGCTGCTACCATGTGCCGGTCGTGATCGGGCCCTCTGGGCACACGAGCAGTGAGGCGCAATCCGTTGATCTTCGACGTGATGCTGCCGTTCTACGGCGACGTCGCCCTCATGCAGGCGGCCGTGCGCAGCGTTCTGGCGCAGACGCATCAGGACTGGCGACTGACGGTCGTCGACGACGGCCAGGAACCGGGCGTGCCTGAGTGGTTCGCGTCAATCTCCGACCCCCGCGTCCGGTACCAGCGCAACCCGCACAACCTGGGCATATCCAGGAACTACCAGCAGTGCGTCCGCCTCGCCGAGCACCCATACATGATCATGATGGGCTCGGATGACATCATGCTGCCGAACTACCTCGCCTGCCTGGACGACATCCTCACCGAATACCCCGGTGTGGCCATGGTTCAACCAGGCGTCGAGGTGATCGACTCCACCGGCCGGGTCGTATGGACCCTCGCCGATGCGGTGAAGAAGCGTCTGTACCACCCCCGGATCAGGTCCCGGCGGGTCATGGGCGGCGAGGAGCTGGCGACCAGCCTGCTGCGCGGATGCTGGTTCTACTTCCCGTCCATCTGCTGGCGAACCGACGCCATCCAAAAAGTTAACTTCCGCGACGATCTGCACGTCATCCAGGACCTCGCGCTCGTCATCGACCTGCTCCGGCTCGGGGAACAGATGGTCGTTGACCCGGTCGTCTGCTTCCAGTACCGCCGCCACGCCGTCAGCGCATCGTCGGCCGGCGCGTTGTCGGGCTCGCGGTTCGACGAGGCGCGCCGCTTCTTCGTCGAGACGGCCGACGAGCTGAAGGCCTTCGGTTGGCCCCGGGCGGCGCGAGCGGCCCGGCACTACCTCTCGTCGCGACTGCACGCGGGTACGCTCCTTCCTGCGGCGATCCGGGCCGGCAACCGGTCCGCCATCGCCGGCCTGATCCGGCACGCGTTCGGGCCCGCTCGCCCCTGACGGCTGGTCCGCGCCACGTCCGCAACAGCTGACACGGGAAACGGGACGACATGATGGACGCGACGGCAATCGAGGTTGATGCGCGCCCAGGGGCGGGGCGCCGGGCCGTCGTGCTCGGCGGGACCGGGTTCATCGGTCGCCCCGTGTGCCGGGCGCTGGCCGAGCGCGGCTACGAGGTCCTCGCCGTCGCCCGGCGGGCCCAGCCCGTGCCGTCCGCCACGAAGGTGATCCCGATGGACCTCGCCGCGGCCGACGCGGACGAGGTCGCCACCCTGCTGCGGGACCACGACGCCAGCGTGGTCGTCAATGCGGCCGGCGGCATGTGGGGCTTGACCGAGGCGGAGATGGAACTCGCCAACGTGGCGCTGACCGAGCGAGTCATCCGGGCCGTCGCCGCCCAGCCGACGCGGCCCCGCCTGGTGCAGCTGGGAACCGTGCACGAGTACGGGCTGGTGCCGATCGGCACCTCGATGGACGAGGAGATGGAGCCCAACCCGGTCGCCCCGTACGGACGGCTGAAACTGCGGTGCACTGAGGCGGTGACCGCGGCGACCCGGGCGGGTGACATCGACGGCGTGGTGCTGCGTATCGGTAACGTCACGGGCGCGGGCCAGCCGTCGGTCAGCCTGCTCGGAGTGGTGGCCGCTAAGCTGCTCGCCGCGCGCCAGGAGAATCGACCGGCGGTCCTGGACCTGGCCCCGCGGGGCGCCCCCCCCCCCCCACGCAACCAAAGCGACGCGGGGCCGGCGGTCCCCGTGG
>JADGGF010000255.1 GCA_019690055.1 Micromonosporaceae bacterium | reverse complement strand
GATCGGGGCCGGGGAGACCGGCGTCGGCGAGCGCGGCCCCGGGTCGGCCCCGGGGGACGCGGACGGTGACCGGGCCGGCTCCGGCGATGCGGACGCCGGGGCGGCGGGTGATCGTGGATACTCGGGGGACGGCGCGAACCCGGGCAGTGCGGGGGGCGTCGGTCCGGCGAACACGATGTCCGATGTGGAGGGCGCTGTGGCATACGACGACGATGACCTCGAGGACTTCGACGACGACGATGACCTCGACGACGAGGACCTGGAGGACTTCGACGACGACCTCGACGATGAGGACATCGATGATGACGATGACCTCGAGGACGACGACTTCGACGACGAAGACGACGAGTTCGACGACGATGACGAATTCGATGACGAGGACGACGACTTCGACGACGATGATCTCGAAGACGACGACCTCGACGATGACGAGTTCGATGATGATGAGTTCGACGACGAGGACGACGAAGACGGCGAGGACGGAGGCCGGAACCCGCGGTGACGCTGGCCGGCCGTTACGACCTGGTGGTCTTCGACCTCGACGGGGTGGTCTACGTCGGGGCGCAGGCGGTCCCGGGCGCGCCTGAGGCGATCCGGGCGCTGGTCGAGGCGGGCACACCGGTGGCGTATGCCACCAACAACGCCAGCCGGCGCGCCGATGAGGTGGCGGACCTGTTGGTGAGCCTGGGCGTGCCAGCCCGGCCGGAGGAGGTGGTGACCTCCGCCCGGGCGACGGCCGAGCTGCTGGCCGGGGAACTGCCGCCCGGGGCGGCGGTTCTGCCGGTGGGCGCCCCGGCGCTGCGCGAGGAGCTGGCCGCGGTCGGGCTGTCTCCCGTCACGCGGGCCGAGGAGCGACCGGTGGCGGTGGTCCAGGGGTACGGCCCGGATGTCGGGTGGGCCATGCTCGCCGAGGCGTGCGTCGCCATCCGGGCGGGCGCCCGCTGGGTGGCGACGAACCCTGACCCCACCATGCCGTCGCCGCGGGGTCCGGTGCCGGGCAACGGCGCGCTGGTCGCCGCGGTCGCGACCGCGCTCGGCCGGGAGCCGGACACGGTCGTCGGCAAACCCGCACCCGGGCTGCTGGAGGCGGCCGCCCGGCTGCGCGGCGCGCACCGCGTGCTGGTGGTCGGCGACCGGCTCGACACCGACATCGAGGGTGCTGTCCGGGCCGGCATGGACAGCCTCCTCGTGCTGACCGGGGTCACCACGCCCGCCGACCTGCTCGCCGCGCCCGCGAACCGCCGCCCCACCTACGTGGCGGCCGACCTCGGCGCACTGTCCACACCGGACGACTCCGTCCGGGTTCCCGGCTGGACCGACGGAACGGCGGGGCACGACGGCTGGCGGGTCACCGTCGACGACCGGCACCTCGTGCTGGTGGCCGATGACGCCCACGAGCCGGCGAGCGGTGCCCGCGATCCGGTCGGCGCGCTCCGCGCGCTCGCCGCGGCCGCCTGGAACTGTCCGCAGTGGACGGCGATCCGGGCCGACTCGGCGGGCGCGTCGGCCCTGTCCGCGCTCGGCCTGGAACGCTACGTTCGCCCGATGACGAAGTCACCGGGAACCCTGTAGGCCGCGCCGCGGTGCCGTCGGGTGACCAGGCTCGTGACCCTGACCGCGCTCGCCTCTGGCGACCTGACCCAGCGCGGACGCACCGAGGAGGACGTCCGATCTTTCCACCGTTCGTCCGGTTACCGAGTCAGCCGAGCTGTGCCAGCATCCGTGCAGCGCGCCGCAGCGACGTGCTCGTCCGACGGGGGGTCTCATGGAGTGCCGGCTGATCTCGGTCGATCCGACCGTCATGGCGAGCTCGTTGTCCGAGGTGGCCGGCGTTCTCGCCGGCCTCGTCTTCGCCGGCATCGTCGTCCTGCTCGGCGGGGCCAACCACCGCGTTCAGCGGATCCGCGCCACGATGCTGCTGGTGAGCGGGCTGTTCGCGATGGTCGTGGCCAGCGTGTTCTTCGCCATCATCTCTGGGGAGACCATCTGCCTGCGGGCGCTGGGACTGCAGGCGGTCGCGGTGAGCCTGCTCGGCGTGGGCGCGACCGCCATCTTCGGCGGCATCGCCCTGCTGGTGCATGCCCATGACGACCTCGGCTACGCCGCGCGCCTGGCGAGCCTGGGCAGCCTCCTCGTCGGGATCTTCGCTCTCTTCTACGCCGTTCTGGCCCCGCAGAACTTCGGGGCCGAGATGACGGCCTCGGGCGTGGTCTCCTACCGGACCACGTGGTTCAGTCCGGTCTACACGCATCTTCAGAAGATCACGGCTGGCATCGTTCTGGTCACGGTTCTCGTCCGCGCACTGGCGGCGAGACTGCGCCCGCGCCAGGCTTCCGAGGGTTCGCATGCCCTCGTGATCGTCGCGGCGTACACATCCGTGCTCTACATCGCGGTGGCGGCGCTGGTCGGCTGGGTGCTGCTCGCCTATCCGGCCAGCGACTGGGGTCCCGGGACGAGCATGTCGGGCGAACTCGTCCGCACCTTCTGCTACGCCATCGCGACCAGCGCCGCGTTCGCGATCGCGCTGCAACTGGTCGCGCTGCCCGTGTCCCCGCCCCGGGCACCGGCCCCGGCCGGATCAGGCACCGAACCGGTCCGCGACCAGGCTGGTCGGTAGACCGCTCCCGTCGCGTACGGGCGGCCGCCGGCTTCGCTGTTACATCAGCTTGCGCAGCGTGAGCAGGTCGCGGAACGAGGCGTGGATGGACAGCCGACCCGAGGCCCACGCCTTGGCGACGTTCAGCTCGCCGGCGACGAGGGCGAGCAGGTCGTCGCTGGTGACGACCAGCCGGATGGCGGCGCTCGGGTCGTCGCCGTCGCTCAGGTCGACGATCCGGCCCTGGGCCAGCCGGCCGTGGAAGTGCACATCGAGGTCACGGATGTGGCAGGTGAACGTACGGTCGAGGTTCACCCGGCGGGCCGCGTCCGGATGCGCCACCAGACGCGCCGTCAGCTCTTCCAGCACCGCCCGGCACTGATCGGCCGTGGCCATCGCACCTCCCGTTGGTCGCCCCGACGTGGCCCCCCCACCTGACTGCCACGTCCCCACACGGCTGCTCGCCGCACCGTACCGCATCCGACCACGGCGCCCGGTAGCGTGATGTCCACACGATCGGATCGGATGGAAGGACCGCCAGATGGCAGAGCAATCGCGCCCGGCGTCTGAGCGTTCAGGCACCGTGGCCGGGGCCTGGCGGACGTACCTGGAGCTGGCCAGCGGCCTGGGCGAGGTTTCCCGCAAGAAGGTCCAAAAGGTGCTCAAGGATCTCGTGGGCAAGGGCAACGCCACGGCGGAGCAGCTGCGCAGCATGACGGCCGAGCTGATCGCGGCGAACGCGGCGAATCGAGAGGCGCTGGGGCGGCTGATCAAGGTGGAAGTCGACCGGGCGCTGGGCCGGGTCGGGCTGGCGACCATGGAGGAGGTCAACGAGCTGACCGAGCGCGTCCGCGACCTGGAGCGCCAGCTCCGGGAGGCGCGCGCCGCCCAGGCTGCCCCGTCCACCGCACGGACGGTCGCGCCCCCCCCGCCCGCCGGCGGGGCGCCCGCCGACGAGGGCGAGCCGGCGCAGCCGGGGCGCGGCCGACCGGCGAAGAAGGCCACGACGAGCGCGGCCGTGGCCCGGGCGACCGCCACCAAGACCACGGCGAAGAAGGCGGTCCGGGCGAAGGCCGCGAAGGCGGCGCCGGCCGAGGCGGCTCCGGCCAAGAAGGCCACCAAGGCAACCAAGGCCACGAAGGCAACCAAGGCCACCAGGACGCAGAGGAGCGAGCAGTGACCGTTCCCGACGTACCCATCGCGATCGGTGACCAGGCGCCGCAGACCGGGCACGAGCGCGTGGACGAGGTGCTGCGGGACCTGGCCGCGGTCGGCGACGCCGCGCCGCACGAGATGATCGGTCCGCTGACCGAGGCCGACCGGGTGCTGCGCGAGACGCTTGAGACCGTCGAAGACGACTGAGGGTGGTTCGCCGCACCCGACTCGACGCCGAGCTGGTCCGCCGCGGGCTGGCGCGGTCCCGCGAGCACGCCGCTGAGCTGGTGGCGGCCGGGCGGGTCCGGCTGCGCGGAGCGGTCGCCAGCAAGCCGGCGGCGATGGTCGACCCGGCCGACCCGGTGCACGTGGTCGCTGCCGACGGTGACGATCTCGTGTCCCGGGGCGGGCACAAGCTGGCCGGGGCACTGGACGTGTTCGAGCCGGCCGGGCTACAGGTCGAAGGGCGTCGCTGTCTCGATGCCGGCGCCTCCACCGGCGGGTTCACCGACGTGCTGCTGCGCCGGGGCGCGGCGGCCGTGGTGGCGGTCGATGTCGGCTACGGCCAGCTGGCCTGGTCGCTGCGCACCGATCCGCGGGTCACGGTGCTGGAGCGGACGAACGTACGGACGCTGACGCCGGAGGCGATCAGCGGCCCCGTGCAGCTGACCGTGGCCGACCTGTCATTCATCTCGTTGCGCTTGGTGCTGCCGGCGCTGGTCGCGTGTACCGTGCCCGGGGGAGATGTGGTGCCAATGGTGAAGCCACAGTTCGAGGTCGGCCGGGACGGCGTCGGCAAGGGCGGGGTGGTGCGCGACCCGCGGCTGCGGGCTCGCGCCGTGCTCGACGTCGCCGAGGCGGCGTACGAGCTCGGGTTCGGCGTGGCCGGGGTGACGGTCAGTCCGCTCCCGGGCCCGTCCGGAAACATCGAGTACTTCCTGTGGCTGCGCCGTGACGCGCCGCCGGTCGACCCGACGGTCGTGGACCGGCTGGCCCACGAAGGCGCCACTGCCGGGGGCGCGCGCTCGCGGCCTGAGCCCGCCGACCGCCCGGTGCCCGCGGTCAGCCCCGAGCCCGGCGGCCCCGGGGAGGCCGGGCTGTGACCCGCACCGCGCTGCTGGTGACCCACACGGGGCGCAAGGACTCCACGGAGCATGCCCGTACGGTCGCGGCGTTGCTCATCGACGCCGGGTTCACGGTCCGCGTCATGGCCGACGAGGCGTCCGAGGTCGACATCGACGGCGTGGTGCCCGTGTCGGGCGAGCACGCCGCCTCAGGCGCGGAGATCGTCTTCGCGCTCGGGGGCGACGGGACGCTGCTGCGGGCCGCGGAGGCGGCCCGACCCGCCGGGGCACCACTGCTCGGCATCAACCTCGGCAAGGTGGGCTTCCTGGCCGAGGCGGAGCTGCGCGACCTGCACACCGCGGTACGCCGGGCGGTGGCCCGCGAGTACACAGTGGAGGAACGCCTCACCGTCGACGTCTCCATCGTGCACAACGACCGCCTCGTGGCCTCCTCGTGGGCGCTCAACGAGGCCAGCCTCGAGCGGGGCGCGCGGGCCCGGCTGCTCGAGGTGCGTGTCGACGTGGACGGTCGGCGGCTGTCGCGGTACGGCTGTGACGGCGTCATCTGCGCCACCCCCACCGGCTCGACGGCGTACGCCTACAGCGCTGGCGGCCCGGTGGTGTGGCCGGGCGTCGAGGCGCTGCTGCTGGTGCCGATCTCGGCGCACACGCTGTTCAACCGGGCGCTGGTGGTCGACCCGTCCTCGACGATTTCCATCACCATCGATCCAGCCGGCCCCGCGCCGGTGCTGTTCTGCGACGGGCGGCGGGCGTTCGACGTCCCGGCCGGCGCGGTCATCACGGTGACCCGCGGGGCCCCGCCGGTCTACCTGGCCCGGCTCGAGCCGCGCCCCTTCACCGACCGACTCGTGGCCAAGTTCGACCTCCCCGTCGACGGCTGGCGTTGAGCGTGACCATGCGACCGGAACGTTTCGTGACGATGGTGTTCGACGGCGAGGTCGGGCCCGACGCGGCGCGGCTCGTGGCGGAGTTGGAGCGCCTCGGCATCGGCACGACGACGCTCGTCGCTGGCGGCGGCGGCAGTACTGGCAGATTCCGCTCCGGCGAGCTGCGCGGAATTGGCGGGCTGGCCGCCCTGCGCCGCGCGCTGCGCGATCGCGACGCCGGTGCCGGTCGCGACGGAGGGGCCGACCGCGGTGTCGACGTGGTGCACGCGTTCGGCCTGCGGGCCGCGCTCGCGGTGGCGCTGGCCCGGCCCGGCCGCACCCCGTTCGTGGTCTCGCTGTCCGAGGCGCCGCCGGTTCCGGGGGCCGGCTCGCTGGTGACCCGGGCCATCCACCGCGCGGTCTTCCCGGCGGCCGCGGCCGTGCTCGTGCCCACCCCGCCGCTCGCCGAGGCGGTGGCCCGGCTCGGGGCGCGCGAGGTCCGGGTGATTCCGCCGCCGCTGCCCGATCCGCTCGTCGCGCAGCGCACCCCGGAGCAGGTGCGCGAGGAGCTGGCACTGTCGCCGGACGGACCGATCGTGCTCGCGGTGGGCCCGCTGCATCCGGACACCCGGTTCGACGTACTCGTGGAGGCCGCGGCCCGGTGGCGCACCCGCGACCCGCGGCCCCAGGTGGTGCTGGTCGGCGTCGGTCCGGCCTACCGGCCGCTGGTGGCCCAGGCGACGGTCGCCCGGGCCCCGGTGACGTTCGCTGGCGACCGGGCGTGGCCGGCGGAGGCAGCAACCGACGTCACCGCGGCCGAGGTCCCGGCCGACATCAGCGCCGCCGAGCGCAGGGTCACCGGGTCGGGCCGTACGGTCACCGTGGCCGACCGTACGGTCG
>JADGGF010000008.1 GCA_019690055.1 Micromonosporaceae bacterium | reverse complement strand
TGTCTGGTGGGCGGGTAGATTTTTATACGACACCGGCGCCTGGGTGTACGGGTGGGTGGGGTGGTCGTAGATCTCGCTGTCGGTGCCGATCTCGACGATCTTGCCGAGGTACATGACCGCCACCCGGTCGGCGATGTGGCGGACCACGGACAGGTCGTGGGCGATGAAGATGTAGGACAGGCCGAACTCGTCCTGCAGCTCCTCGAGCAGGTTGATCACCTGAGCCTGGATCGACACGTCGAGTGCGCTCACCGGCTCGTCGCAGATGATGATCTCGGGCCGCAGGGCCAGGGCGCGGGCGATGCCGATGCGCTGGCGCTGGCCACCCGAGAACTGGTGCGGGTACCGGTTGATGTGCTCGGGGTTGAGCCCGACCACGTCCAACAGTTCGCGCACCTTCTTCCGCCGGTCGCCCTTGGGCGCCACGTCCGGGTGGATCTCGAACGGCTCCCCGACGATGTCGCCGACCGTCATCCGCGGGTTGAGTGAGGTGTACGGGTCCTGCATGACGAGCTGGATGTTGCGGCGCAGCCGGCGCTGCTCGGCCGGCGACATCTTGAGCACGTCCTTGCCGTGGTAGCGCACGGAGCCCGAGGTGGCGGGCTCGAGATTCATCAGCACCTTGGCCAGGGTCGACTTCCCGCAGCCGGACTCCCCGACCACGCCGAGCGTCTCGCGCTTGTGCAGGTCGAACGAGACCTTGTCCACCGCCTTGATGTGACCGACGGTGCGTTTGAAGGCCACACCCGTGCGGATCGGGAAGTACTTGACCAGGTCGCGGACCTCGAGAATGACCTCACTCACGGTTCAGCTCCTCGGCAAAGTGGCAGGCGCTGGTGCGCCCGCCCGACAGCTCCCGCAGCGGCGGCAGCTCGCGCTGACAGATCTCCTGGGCCATTGAGCACCGGGGATGGAACGGGCAGCCCGGCGGGATGCGCAGGAGATTGGGCGGCAGGCCCTTGATGGTGTTGAGCCGTTGTCCCTTGAGGTCCAGCCGGGGGATCGAGTTGAGCAGCGCCAGGGTGTACGGGTGGCTCGGTTTGCGGTAAAGGTCGTAGACACCGGCCTCCTCAACGATCCGCCCGGCGTACATGACCGAGATCCGGTCCGCGACGTCGGCCACGACGCCCAGGTCGTGGGTGATCAGGATCAGGCCCATGTTCCGCTCCCGGCGCAGCTCGGCGAGCAGCTCCATGATCTGCGCCTGGACCGTCACATCGAGCGCGGTAGTCGGCTCGTCGGCGATGAGCACCTCCGGGTCGAGGGCCAGCGCCATAGCGATCATCACCCGCTGGCGCATACCTCCGGAGAACTCGTGGGGGTACGCCTTCACCCGCCCCTTGGCGTTGGGGATGCGCACCCGGTCGAGCAGCTCGGCCGCGCGCCGCATCCCGTCGGCCCGGCTCATTCCGCGCCGCTTACGGAACAGCTCGGCGATCTGGAAGCCCACGGTGAAGACCGGGTTCAGCGCGGAGAGAGCATCCTGGAAGATCATCGCAACGCCCTCGCCGCGCACCAGCCGGCGCTCCTCGCGGCTCATCTTCAGCAGATCGTTGCCCTTGAAACGGATCGCTCCGCCGGTGATGAACGCGGGAGGACTGTCGAGTATCCCCATGATCGCCTGGGCCGTGACGCTCTTGCCCGAGCCGGACTCGCCCAGCACGGCGAGCGTCTCACCGGCGTCCAGGTGCAGCGAGACACCGTTGATCACCTTGGCCACGCCGTCGAGCGTGCGGAACTCGACCCGGAGGTCCTCGACCTCGAGCAGGTGCGCGTTCGGCGCGCCCGCGGGTTGCGATGCCGGTTCCCCGGCCACCAGCAGGTCGGTCATGTCACTCCTCCTAGCGGAGCCTCGGGTCGAGGGCGTCGCGCACGGCGTCGCCAAGCATGACGAAGCTGAGCACGGCGATGGTCAGGAAGGTGCCCGGGAAAAGCATCAGGTGCGGCGCCACGTTTCGGTAGGTGATGCCGCCGCTGATCATGACGCCCCAGGAGACGACCGGGTCCTGCAGCCCGACGCCGAGGAACGACAACGTGGCCTCGGCGCCGATGTAGGAGCCGATCGAGATCGTCGCCACGACGATCAGCGGCGCCAGGGCGTTGGGCAGCACGTGCCGGAAGATGATCCGGCTCGGTCGGGCCCCGAGGGCCCGGGCGGCCGCCACGTAGTCGAGCTCCTTGGTGGAGATAACCGACGACCGCATGATCCGCGCGAACACCGGCCAGCCCAACGCCACCAGCGCGATGATGACCAAAGACGCGATCTTGACCGCGGACGGGTTGTCGTGCGCCCGGCTGGCGAAGGTCGACAGGATCAGCAGCGAGCCCAGGACGAGGGGCACGCCGAGGAAGATGTCCGCGAACCGGGACAGGAGCGAATCAAGCCAGCCTCCGAAGTAGCCCGCAATGACGCCAACGAGCCCGCCGAGGATGGTCGTGCCCAGGACCGTCGTGAGACCGACGATGATCGACGCCCGGGCACCGTAGATCGTGCGCGCGTAGACGTCGCGCCCGAGGATGTCGTAGCCGAACTGGCCGTCGACGCCGAACTTGAACCAGTTCTCCCACTTCGGTGGCTGGAGGTTGCGGTTCAGGTCGGCGTAGGTTGGATCGACCGAGGTGAACAGCTGCGGGAACGCCGCCATCAGCGTGAACAGCAGGATCAGCACCAGGGACACGATGAACAGCGGCCGACGCCGCAGCTCCCGCCACGCGTCCGACCCGAGGCTGCGGGGGCGGTCAGACTTGGCGGCATCGACGACTATCGCCGCACCGGTCGAGGTGGCGTGGGGCAGCTGCCTGGCTTGCGCGTCACTCATCGTGTCACTCATAGCGAATCCTCGGGTCCAACACGGCGTAGAGCACGTCGACGATCAGGTTCACCACCAGGTAGACCAGCACCAGCAGCGCCACGATGCTCACCACGAGGGCCGAGTCCTGGCGGTTGATCGCCATGAAGAGCATGCCGCCGATGCCCCGGATGTTGAAGATGCCCTCCGTCACGATCGCGCCGGCCATCAGTCCGCCCAGGTCAAGGCCAAGTTGCGTCACGGCGGGGATGAGCGAGTTGCGCAGCAGGTGGACGCCGGTGACCCGGGACTCGGTCAAGCCCTTGGCCACGGCGGTGCGCACATAGTCGGCCCGACGGTTCTCCACGACGCTCACCCGGGTCAGGCGGGTGACGAACGCCATCGTGACGCTGGCGAGCACGAAGCCCGGAACGATCAGCTCACTCCACCGGGCCTCGGACGAGACGGTGGGCTTGATGATCCCCCACTCCACGCCGAGCACCCACTGCAACAGCGCACCGGTCACGAAGGTCGGGATGGCGATGAGGAACAGCGTCGAGACGAGCACCAGGTTGTCGATGAACCGACCCTTGCGCAGGCCCGTGACCACGCCGGCAACGATCCCGATCAGCGCCTCGAACGCGATGGCGACTATCGCCAGCCTCAGCGTCACCGGAAACGCCTGCGCCAACAGCGAGTTGACGCTGACACCGGTGAACGTCTCGCCGAAGTCGCCTCGAACGAGGTGGCTCATGTACCAGAAGTACTGGGAGATGATGTTCTCGTTCAGGTGGTACTTCTCGGTCATGCGTTGGATGTAGGCATCGGGGCACGGTCGCTGACCGCAACGCCCAGCAAACGGATTGCCCGGCAGGCCCCACACCATCAGATAGATCAAAAACGTGGTTCCAATGAACACTGGAATCGCCTGCAGCAGGCGTCGCAGCACGTACCTGCCCATGCCATACCTCCCTGCGCAGACCTTGACCTACAAACCGGTCCGGGCACAAGGTGCCCGGACCGGGGAGATCCCTTGTCTTTCTGCGCGTGGCCGGCGCCGGCCCGGGCCAACGACCCGGGCCGGCGAATCAACTCCTGTCAGACCTTGACCCGGACCTTGACGAAGTCCAGCTCACCGAAGATGTTGATCGGAACCTCCTGCAGCCGCTCGCTCCAGACCGACTGCTGGGCCCGGTGCCACATCGGGATCGTCGGCATCAGGTCCGGCAGCATGGCCTCGGCCTCCCGGTAGAGGGCCTCCGCCTCCTTGATGTCCTGGGTGGCGTCCGCCTCGGCCAGCTTGGCGTCGAAGGCGGCGTCGCTGAACAGGCCATCGTTGGACGACGCGCCGGTGCGCAGCAACGGGTTGAGCCAGTTCTCGATGCTCGGGTAGTCAGCCTGCCAGCCGGACCGGAACAGGCTCGTCGCCTCGTGGTTGTCGATGATGGTCCGGCTCTCCGCGAAGGTCGGGATCGGCTTGCCCTCGCACTTGATGCCCGTGGCCTGGGTGATGCTGACGCAGGTGGCGTCGACCCAGTCCTTGTGCGACGCGTCGGCGTTGTACTGAATGGTGATCATCGGCACGGTCACGCCGTTGCTCACGAACGACCCGTCCGGGTTCACCGTGACGTTGCCCTCCTGGAGCAGCTGCTTCGCGAAGTCGGGGTCGTACTCGCAGTACTTACCGCACGCGCCCTCCTGGAAGCCGGACACCTTCGGGTTGACCCAGCCCTTCATCGGGATACGGGTCCCGTTGAAGATGCGCTGGGTGATGGTCTGCCGGTCGATAGCGACGGAGAGCGCCTGACGCAGCTTCACGTTCTGGTACTCGGGCCGGTAGAACGGGATCGCCACCAGCTCCGAGACCGCCACCGGGGTGTTCGCCGAGGTGTTCGGGAAGTCGTTGGCGTACTTGTTGCCCTGCAGGTCGGCCGACGGAACCTGCTGCATGAAGTCCAACGTGCCGGCCTGCACGTCGGCGTAGGCGGCGTTGTCGTCCTGGTAGACCTTGAAGATGATGTCGGTGATCTGCGGCTTCTCACCCTGGTACTCGTCGTAGCGGGTGAGCCGCAGCTCGACGTTCTCCTGCCGGCTCACGTACTTGAACGGGCCGTTGCCGATCGGGTTCTTGACGAAGGCGTCCTTGTCAGCGAAGTACGCCTTGGGCAGGGGCGAGAAGGCCGAGTAACCCAGCTTGACCGGCCACAGGTTCGACGGACCCTTCAGGGTCACCTCGAAGGTGAGGTCGTCGATGACCTTGAGGCCGCGCATCGTCTGGGCGGTCGGCTCGCTCTCGTCGCCGGGGTTGACCTCGTCGTAGCCCAGAATGTCGGCGAAGAACGAGGCGTTGGCCATGCCGTTGGGGGCGTAGGCCGCGTCGTTCCAGGCGTCGACGTAGTCCTGGGCCACGACGTCGGTGCCGTCGTGCCACTTCCAGCCCGGCTTGAGCTTGATGGTGTATGTGGTGGACGTCGCGTCCGGCTCGATCGACTCGGCGTTCGCCAGGACGGGTTCGCCGGTCTTGGTGTCGTACTCGACCAGCCCGGTGAAGAGGGAGTCGATGACGATGCCGCCCTGCGTCTCCGTCGTGTTGGCTGGGATCAGCGGGTTCTCGGGCTCAGACCAGTTAACGGTGATGGCGATGCTGTCGGTGCCGCCTTCCGAAGGGGTCGACGTGCAACCCGCAGCGACAAGGGCGACGGCGCTGACGCCGACGGCCAAGGCCAATGGGGTTCTCCCACGCATGAAGTAAGCCTCCTCAAGGCACACGGGGTGTGAGGTCCCCACACTGTTACACCCGCCGGTAGGCACGTACAGACGCCGTTATCAAGCCGATATCGGGTCGGCACGGCCCCGATACGGTGCAAGGGATTTCCCGCAATGCCCCTGACCTGGGAAAACGCAAATCGACACTGGCCGATCCATACTTATACATGATCGACTGCAACCCCGGCCACGCTGGCCGATTTCGACGCAGAGTAGCTATCTACTTACGCATTGGTGAGTCCGACCTGCACCGATCTGTGGTGATTGCCAAGATCGTATTCCAGCGGGATTTCCCGCCGCCATCGGACGAGGCGCCCCGGTCGCAACAGAGTGATCAAGATCACGCTACCAGCGAGTACCCCGGCCGCTGGGTGGCGATCATGCCCACCGACAATGGGCAGGCTGGCCGAGCAACGGAGGTTACGGGTGGACGGGCTGAAGGTGGGGCTGCTGACCTACCGAGGAAACCCGTTCAGCGGCGGCCAGGGCATCTACGTGCGGAATCTGAGCCGGGAACTGGCGCGGGCCGGCCACCAGGTCACCGTGCTGGCCGGTCCGCCGTACCCGGTCCTCGACGAGGGCGTGCGCCTGGTCCGGCTGCCGAGTTTGGACCTGTACCGGGAGCCTGACCCGTTCCGGATGCCGCGGCGGGACGAGTACCGCGACTGGATCGACCTGCTAGAGGTCGGCGTGATGATGACCGCAGGCTTCCCCGAACCGCTCACCTTCTCGCTGCGGGCCCGTCGCTGGCTCGCCCGGGCGGGGCGGCACGCCGCAGCCACCTGCCCGCCCGACTGCGGGCACTTCGATGTCATACACGACAATCAATGTCTTGGCTACGGTCTGCTCGGGGTGCGCCAGCCCCTGGTGGCGACCGTGCACCATCCGATCCAGGTCGACCGGGACATCGAGCTGGCCGCGGCCACCGGGTTCCGCCGCGTCTCGCTGCGCCGGTGGTACGGCTTCACCACGATGCAGCGCCGAGTGGCCCGCCGGCTGCGCCACGTCATCACGGTCTCCGAGGCATCGGCCGCCCAGGTCACCGCGCACCTCGGTGTGCCCCGTCAGCGCCAGACGGTGGTCCCGGTCGGCACCGACACGGACCTCTTCTCGCCCGACGCGTCCGTGCCGCGGGTGCCCGGACGCGTCGTCACCACGGCCAGCGCCGACGTGCCGCTGAAGGGCCTGGCCGTGCTGGTCGAGGCGATCGCCAAGCTCCGCACGGAGCGCCCGGTGGAGCTGGTCGTCATCGGCACCGCGCGGTCCGGGGGTGCGGCCGCCGACCTGGTCGACCGGTACGGGCTGGCCGACGCGGTCCGGTTCACCGGACGGGTCTCCGACGCCGAGCTTGTCGACCACCTGCGCCGCGCCCAGGTCGCCGTTGTGCCATCGCTCTTCGAGGGCTTCTCGCTACCCGCCGTCGAGGCCATGGCCTGCGCGACGCCGCTGGTCGCGACCACCGGGGGTGCGCTGCCCGAGGTGGTTGGACCGGATGGCCACGCCGCGCTGCTCGTGCCCCCCGGCGACGCGCAGGCCCTGGCCGCCGCGCTCGGCCGGATCCTGGACGACCCCGACCTGGGCGCCCGGTTGGGCGCTGCCGGGCGCGCTCGGGTGGTCACCCGGTTCACCTGGCGCGCGGCGGCCGACCGTACGGCCGAGGTGTACCGCCGGGCCATCGCCGAACACGCCGGGCGGGGCGCCCACGGTCGGACGGAGCGCTGAACCCCATGCTGACCGTGGACTTCGCCCGGTTTCCCGTCTCCCCCGGGGATCGCGTGCTGGATCTCGGGACCGGCGGCGGGCGGCACGCGTTCGAGTGCTACCGGCGCGGCGCCCGGGTCGTCGCGCTCGACCTGAACGCCGCCGAGCTGGCCGGCGTCGCGTCGATGTTCGGCGCGATGGCGCACGTGGGTGAGGCGCGCCCGCCAGCGGCCGCCGTGGCCGTCCGGGCCGACGCCTACCGGCTGCCCTTCGGCGACGGCGTGTTCGACGCCGTGATCGCCGCCGAGATCCTCGAGCACATTCCCGACGACCGCGCCGCGATCGCCGAAGCGGTGCGGGTGCTGCGCCCCGGCGGCCGCCTGGCCGTCACCGTCCCCCGGTGGTGGCCGGAGCGGATCTGCTGGGCGCTGTCGGACGCCTACCACGAGGTCGAGGGCGGGCACGTCCGCATCTACCGCGGTCACGAGCTGCTCGACCGGTTGACCGCGACCGGACTGGTACCGGTCGGCCGGCATCACGCGCACGCGTTGCACTCGCCCTACTGGTGGCTCAAGTGCCTGTTCGGCGTCGACAATGACCAGGTGCTGCCCGTGCGGCTGTACCACCGGATGCTCGTACACGACATCATGCGGGGACCATGGTGGACCAGATGGACCGAACGAGCGCTCAACCCGGTGCTCGGCAAGAGCCTCGTCCTGTACCTCGTCAAGCCGGAATGAGCGGGCCTCAGCAAACCGGAATGAGCGGGCCTCAACAGACCGGAATGAGCGGAGCAGGCGCGGCCCTGACCCGCGACGACCTCGCCGCCACGGGCGCGACGATCGCGGCCGCCCAGCTGCCGACGGGGGCGATCCCCTGGTTCCCGGGTGGACAGATCGACCCATGGGATCATGTCGAGGCAGCGATGGGCCTGGACGTGGCGGGCCGGCACGAGGCGGCCCGCGCCGCCTACCGCTGGCTGCGGACGGTCCAGAACGCCGACGGCTCCTGGTACCGGGGGTACCGGGAGTCCGCAGTGGACGGCCGACTTACGGTGGACGATTACGTCACCGAGGCGAACTTCACCGCCTACCTCGCGGTCGGCCTGCTGCACCACACGCTGTCCACTGAGGACGATTCGCTGCTCGACGAGCTGTGGCCGACGCTGGTCTCGGCGCTGGACTTCGTGCTCGCACTGCAGCGCCCCGGCGGGGAGATCCTCTGGGCTCGCTCACCGGACGGAAAGCCCGCCAACGAGGCACTGCTCACCGGCTGTGCCAGCATGTTCCACAGCCTGCGGTGCGCGCTGGCCCTTTCCCGACTGCGGGACGAGGCCCAGCCGGACTGGGAGCTCGCGGCGGCGTTGCTGGGACACGCGATCGCCGCCCATCCTGAGCGTTTCTCGCCCCGGGAGCGCTACTCGATGGACTGGTACTACCCGGTGCTCGGCGGGGCCCTGCGGGGCGCGGCCGCCCTGGCCCGGCTCGACGAAGGATGGACGACCTTCGTGGTGCCCGGCCTCGGCGTGCGCTGTGTCAGCGACCATCCGTGGGTCACCGGCGCCGAGACCTGTGAGCTGGTGCTCACGCTGTGCGCGCTCGGTGACCACGACCGGGCGGCCGCGCTCTTCACCGACATCCAGCACCTGCGCCACGCCGACGGCGGCTACTGGACCGGGTACGTCTATCCCGACGACGCGTACTGGCCGGTGGAGCAGACCACCTGGACGGCCGGCGCCGTGCTGCTCGCCTCGGCGATGCTCGCGGGCGATCCCGCGACCACGGCGGTCTTCGGCGGGGCCGATCTCCCGGTGACCCCGGACCAGACCGCCGCCGCTTGCGAGGACTGCTCGATCCGCGAAGCGACCCGATGACCGTCCTCACGATCGCCACGCTCAACGTCAACGGCCTGCGCCGGCCCCGACCGCCGCTGCTGCCGCTGGCCCGCCGAGTGCCGGCGCTGGGTGAGCGTCTGGACGCGGCACCGATCGACGTCCTTAACCTGCAGGAGGTCTACTTCTACGAGTCCGTCCGGCTGCTACGCGAGTACCTGTCGTCGTACCCGTACGTCGCGTACCGGCGCGGGCCGGTCGGTCCGTGCGGCGCGCTCGTGACCTTCTCCCGCCACCCGCTGGGCCCGGCGCGGTACCGCTCGTTCGCCGGCATCGTCCCGAACCAGGGCAGCCTGAGATTTCGCTTCCGTCGAGCGCTGCTCAGCGCGATCCAGGGCCTGACCACCGTCGAGCTGTCCGGGCTACCGGTGACGATCGTCAACACCCACCTGACCGCCAACCGCGACGGGGACTGGTCGCGGGACAACCGGTTCTTCGACTTCCAACGGGCCCAACTACGCCGGCTCAACGCGACCCTCGCCCGTCGCCGCCGGCGCCCCGGCCTGACCATCATCACCGGCGACTTCAACATCGCCAGCGACAGCGACCACTACCCGCTGATCGTCGAGAACGGCGCCCGCCTCGACCCGTTCGCCGCCACCAACCCCGTCACCTTCCACGCCACTTTCCTGTCGCCCGGCGAACCGGCTCATCGCATCGACTATGTGCTCCTGGCCGGCGCCGCCACGGTCGTCGACACGACCACGTTGTTCACCGAACCGGTCATGATCGACGGCGAACCGCACTACCTCTCCGACCACATAGGCCTCAGCGCCCGGGTGGAGCTGACCGCTCCGGAGCCCGGCGCAGCACGCGCAGCGAGCCCGTCACCGCGACCTCGCTGAACTGTCCACTCTGGAGAGCCTGCTGGTAGATGTGGTAGGGGGCCTGACCGCCGTCGGCCGGATCGGGGAAGACGTCGTGGATGACCAGCAGCCCGCCCGGCACCACCTTCGGCGCCCAGCACTGATAGTCCCGCGCCGCCGCCTCCTCGGTGTGACTGCCGTCGATGAACACCATGCCCAGCGGGGTGGACCACACGCTGGCCACCCGGGCCGAGTCGCCGATGATCGGGATCACGATGTGCTCCACGTTCGCGTGGTGCAACGTCCGGCGCAGCACCGGCAACGTGTCGATCAGCCCCGTGGCCGGGTCCACCAGGGACGGGTCGTGGTACTCCCACCCGGGTTGGTGCTCCTCCGACCCCCGGTGGTGGTCCACCGTGACGACCACGCCGCCCGCCTCGATCGCCGCTGCGGCCAGGTACAGGGTCGACTTGCCGCAGTACGTACCGATTTCCAGCAGCGGACCGTACGGCACCGCCTGCCGGGCCGCCGCGTAGAGCGCCAATCCCTCATCGGCCGGCATGAAGCCCGGCGCCGACTCCGCGGCGGCCCGCAAACGATCGTCCACGCAGGACCCTCCACACCCGACAGGCCGGTCAGGCCGGCACCTCGGCCTCGGCGGCGGCGAACTGCGACCGGTAGAGGCGCGCGTAGGCGCCATCCGCCGCGAGCAGCTCGTCGTGGCTGCCCTGCTCGACGATGCGCCCGCCCTCCATCACCAGGATGGTGTCGGCGTCGCGGATCGTGGAGAGCCGGTGGGCGATGACGAAGGACGTCCGGCCCGCGCGCAGCGAGGTCATCGCGCGCTGGATCAGGACCTCGGTCCGGGTGTCGACCGAGCTGGTCGCCTCGTCCAGGACCAGGATCACCGGACGGGCCAGGAACGCGCGGGCGATCGTCAGCAACTGCTTCTCCCCCGCGCTGATGTTCGACGCCTCCTCGTCAATGACCGTGTCGTAGCCGTCGGGCAGCGTCCGGATGAACCGGTCGGCGTGCGCCGCCTGGGCCGCGGCCACGATCTCCTCCCGCGTCGCGTCCGGCTTGCCGTACGCGATGTTCTCGGCGATGGTGCCACCGAAGAGCCAGGTGTCCTGCAGCACCATGCCGATCTGCGAGCGCAGCTCCTCCCGGCTCATGGTCGCGATGTCCACGCCGTCCAAGGTGATCCGGCCACCCGTCACCTCATAGAAGCGCATCAGCAGATTGACCAGCGTCGTCTTACCGGCGCCGGTGGGGCCGACGATCGCCACCGTCTGGCCGGGCTCGGCCGCGAGCGAGAGGTTCTCGATGAGCGGGCGGTCGGGCTCGTACCGGAACGAGACGTTCTCGAACCGTACGGCCCCGCGTACCGTGGCCGGACGGGCGGCGGGCACGGGGTCGGGTTCCTGCTCGGGCGCGTCAAGCAGCGCGAAGATGCGCTCGGCCGAGGCGACCCCGGACTGCAGCAGGTTGGCCATGCTCGCCACCGTGGTGAGTGGTTGGGTGAACTGCCGGGAGTACTGGATGAACGCCTGCACGTCGCCCAGCGAGATCGCCCCGGACGCGACCCGCAGCCCACCGACCACCGCGACCAGTACATAGTTGACATTGCCGATGAAGAACATCGCCGGCTGGATCATGCCCGAGATGAACTGGGCCCGGAAACCGGCCTGGAACAGCTCCTCGTTGTGCTCCCGGAACGTCTCCGCCGCTGCGCGCTGCTGGCCGAAGGCCTTCACCAGGCTGTGACCGGTGTACATCTCCTCGATGTGGCCGTTCAGCCGGCCGGTAGTGGCCCACTGCTTGACGAACTGCGGCTGCGCCTTCTTCCCGATGGTGGCCGCCACGTACACCGACACGGGCACGGTCACCAGCGCGATCACGGCGAGCAGCGGGGAGATCCAGAACATCATCGCGAGCACGCCCACGATCATGAGCAGCGAGTTGACGATCTGGCTCATCGTCTGTTGCAGCGTCTGCGCGATGTTGTCGGTGTCGTTCGTCGCCCGGGACAGCACCTCGCCCCGCTGCTGCTGGTCGAAGTACCGCAGCGGCAACCGCGACAGCTTCGCCTCGATCTGCTCGCGCAGGCGGTACATCAGCCGCTGTACGACGAGCGCGGTGAGCCGGCCCTGGGCGAGACCGAACAGCGCGGAGGCTCCGGCGACGGCGAGCGCCAGCAGCAGGGTCCGTGCCAATGCGCCGGTGTCGATGCCCTGACCGGGCACGATCGGCAGCGCCGCCACCAGGTCGGCGAGCCGGGAATTGGACTGCCGCAGCCCATCGACGACCTGCTCCTTGCTGACGCCGGCGGGGAACTGCTTGCCGACGATGCCGGTGAAGATGATGTCGGTGGCCCGGCCGAGCAGCTTCGGCGTCAGCACGCCGAGGACCACGCTGGCCACGCCCGCGCCGAGCAGCAACCCGATCGCGGTCCGTTCGGGGCGCATCATGCCCAGCAGCCGCTTGCTCGACGCGACGAAGTTCAGCGACTTCGCGGGCGGCATGCCACCGCCCATGAAGCGCATGGGTCCCCCCATCCCGGGCCCGGCTGGCCGCTGCATCGCCGGCCGGGCCGGGGTCTGCGCGCTGGTCATGCGTTTCCTTTCGTTCGCGGCTGCACGACGGTGCCCGCGCCCGGGCGGCTGGCCGGGCTCGCGGCGCTCGCCGGGCTCACGGGCTGCGACGCTTCGCTCGCCGTCAGCTGAGACAGGACAATCTCTCGATAGGTTTCGTTGCTGGCCATGAGCTCGTCATGGGTCCCGGTGCCGACCACCGTGCCCTCGTCGAGCACGACGATCTGATCCGCGTCCCGGATGGTCGCCACCCGCTGGGACACGATCACGACCGTCGCGCCGGCGGTCTCGCGGGCCAGTGCGCGGCGCAACGCGGCGTCGGTCGCGTAGTCCAGCGCCGAGAAGGCGTCATCGAAGACGTAGATCTCGGGCCGGCGGACCAGCGCCCGCGCGATCGCCAGGCGCTGCCGCTGTCCACCCGAGACATTGGTGCCGCCCTGGGCGATCGGCGCCTCCAGCCCGCCGGGCATCTGCTCGACGAACTCCCGCGCCTGCGCCACCTCCAGGGCGTGCCACAGCTCATCGTCGGTCGCGTCGGCCCGCCCGTAGCGCAGGTTCGAGGCCACGGTGCCGCTGAACAGGTACGGCCGCTGGGGCACGATCGCCACCATCGCCGAGAGCAGATCGGGGTCGAGGTGACGCACATCCACCCCGTCGACGAGCACCGCGCCCGCGGTCACGTCGAACAACCGGGGAATCAGGTTGACCAGAGTCGATTTTCCGCTGCCGGTGCCACCGATGATCCCCGTGGTCTGCCCCGGACGGGCGACGAGGTCGATGCTCCGCAGTACCGGCTCCTCGGCTCCGGGGTAGCGGAACTCCACGCCCCGCAGCTCAAGCGTGCCGTGTTCGACCACAGTGGACACCGGGGCGGCCGGCGGCACGACGCTCGACGACGTATCGAGCACCTCCTGGATGCGGTCCGCGCAGACCTCGGCCCGGGGAATCATGACGAACATGAACGTGGCCATCATGACCGACATGAGGATCTGCGTGAGGTAGGCGATGAACGCGGTCAGCGCGCCGACCTGCATCGCGCCACTGTCGATCCGGCCGGCGCCGAACCACAGCACGCCGATGCTGGAGAGGTTGACGACCAGCATCACCACCGGAAACATGAAGGCCATCAGTCGCCCGACCGCCAGCGACACTCCGGTGAGTTCGGCGTTGGCCACCCCGAACCGGTTCCGCTCGTGCTCGTCGCGGACGAAGGCCCGGATGACCCGGATACCCGTGATCTGCTCGCGGACGATCCGGTTCACTGCGTCGATACGCTTCTGCAGCGTGCGGAACAGCGGGCGCATCTTCACGATGATCAGTCCGACGGCACCGATGAGCAGCGGCACGATCACCAGCAGCAGCCCCGACAGCGGCACGTCCTGACGCAGGGCCATGATCACCCCGCCCACACCCATGATGGGGGCCATGAACATGACCGTGAACGTCATCAGCACCACCATCTGGACCTGCTGCACGTCGTTGGTGGTGCGGGTGATCAGCGACGGAGCGCCGAACTGGCCGACCTCGCGGGCGGAGAACTCCTGCACCCGGGCGAAGATCGCGGCCCGCAGGTCGCGGCCGAGGGCTGAGGCGGTCCGCGCTCCCCGGTAGACGGCCGCGATGGAGCAGGCGATCTGGACCAGCGTGACCCCGAGCATGGCCGCACCGATGCGCAGGATCGTGCCGGTGTCGCCGGTCACCACGCCGTGGTCGATGATGTCCGCGTTGAGGGTGGGCAGGTAGAGCGTGGCGAGCGTGCCGACGAAGGTGAGCACCACGACGTACGTGATGTCCCGCTTGTACGGTCGTAAGTGCGTGCGTAGGAGTTTGAGCAGCACGGTGCCTCCACCGGTCAGGATCGGTCGTCGGAGATGATCGGGTTGTTTGTGGACAGTTCGTGGTCGTGATGGTCGGGTCACGTGGGCCGGTCGGTCGCCGGTGGATGCTCCGGCAGGGGATCGAGGACGGTCGAGACGATGTCGTCCTCGGTCAGCACCTCATCCGTGTGCGGACGGATGAGCAAGCCATCGAGGATAATCGAAACCACCTCGTCGTCGGTGAGGTGCTCGTCGAGCACAGCGAAGGCACCCTGCGGCGAACCGACGAGCGAGAGCAGCAGCCGGGCGGCGATGGCCGGGCTGCGCCGCAACAGCCGGGCATCGGGCTCGATGAGGCTGGTCAGCTCGTTGAGGATCAGGTACCGCCCGGCCATCAGTTCGCCCAGGCTGCGCCGGTCCCCGGCGAACAGGGGGCCCCGGACCAGGATGAACAGCGCACCCTGGCCGGCGACATGGGCCCGGACCAGGCGGGCCGCGGCGGCCAGGCGCTGACGCAGCGGCAGGGCGGGGTCGATGGACTTCAGGTCCCGGAGCAGGGGCGCCGGGTCCAGCGCCGCGAGCACGGCCGCGCGCAGCAGCGAGGACTTGTCCTTGAAGACCCCGAAGATCGTTCCTTCCGCGACCCCGGCGGCCTCGGCGATCTGGCGGGTGCTCACGTTGGTCCCGTGCTCGCGCAGCAGCGGGATGGTGGCCGCGATGAGCGCGGCGCGCCGCTCGTCGGGCGCCAGGGCCGGTACCCGCTGCCGCCGTGTCCCAGACTGCGAGGCCATCACGAGCGGCAAGACTAACTGAGTGAGTACTCACTCGTCTACGGGCTTTTTCGCGACCCCACCGTCCGGGCCTCAAACATCAGGAAGGACGCCCTCCCAGGCACACAGCGCGAGGAGGGCGTCCTTCCCGGACGAAGATCCTGCCTGACTAAAAGATCTTGAGCGCACGTCAGGCGGCAGAGCGGCGGTAGGCGAGCAGGCCCAGCGCCAGGCCGGCCAGACCCAGCACCGCGCCGGCGACGCCGAAGCCGATCGCGACACCGCTGCCACCTCCGGTGTCGCCCGCGGCCGCCTCGGTCTCGTCACCCTCGGCCGGGGTCAGGCGCAGGACCGGAGCCGGGTGCTCCAGCTCGACGCCCTCCCGCGGCTCGTCGATCCACCGGACCACCTCGCCGTCGGAGTAGTGCTGTAGCGCCTTGAAGACCATCTGGTCCACCTCGGGCAGCGGACCGGCCGAGATGTCGAACTCCTGGAACTGGCCGGGTCCGATCTCGGCCCCGGGCGAGGCGGTCCAGGTGATGACGTCGACCACCTCGGTGATCTGGGCCCCGTGGGCGGTCACCGGCTCATCCAGCGTGCGGTGCTGCACCTCCACGCTCCAGCCAGGAACGGGCCGGGTCGACACCGACGCGACCGGGGCATCCTGGGGCAGCTGGATCTCCACCTTCACCGTGCTCGCCGTGGCCTTCTCGTTCGGCACCCGAAACGTGAGCTTCGCGAAGCCGCCCTGAGTGGCGGTGCGGGGGTTGACCGACACGTGAGCGGCGGCCGGGCTGCCCAGGCCGAACACCGCCAGCGCCGCGACCGCGACGACGACGGCGACCCGGGTGAGCAGGCGGGGGCGGAACGGAACTCCGCTGGACCCGACGCGGGCGCGGATGAAGTGCATGCTCTCTCCTTCGCGGGGCATAGGGGCCAACAGTCGGGGACGCCATGTTGGTCGCCCACCGACCACGGCCAGTTCCGCGACGCTTGCGGAGCGGAAGCAGGAGACACGTCCGCGACGCTTGCGGAGCGGAAGCAAGAGACACGTCCGCCGATCCGAGCGACCAGCGGCGCCGTGCGGCCCGGCCCCGTGACGGCTCAGACCTGCCTGGGCCGGCTCACACCTTGATGTAGAACCGGAGGGCGATCCAGCCGGTGATCGAGCTGACCAGAGCACCGGCGAAGGCCAGGACCGGGAACATCAGGTGCACGTTGGTCCAGGGGATCTCCGTGATCACCTGAGACAACGACGCCAACGCCCCGTCGAATATATAGATCTTCGCCAATACTAGCGTGAGGTAGGCGATGATCGCGCCAATGAGCCCGGCCGCGACCGCCTCGAGCACGAACGGCGCCTGGATGAACCAGTTCGAGGCGCCCACCAGCTTCATGACCGCCACTTCACGGCGCTTGCTGTAGGCGGCGACCTGAATCGTGTTGATCACCAGCATGAGCGCCGCCACGCCCTGCACGATCGCGATGATGAACCCGAGATTCTGCAGGGACCCCAGGACATTGAAAACCTTCTGCAGCAGCCGCCGCTGGTCGAGGATGAACTCCAGGCCGCCTTCATCGCTGACGAAGCGCTGGTACTTCGCCTCGAACTCGTCGAACCGGTTCGGATCGGTGAGCCGGACGCGGTACGACTCCGGCATGTCCTCGGTCGGGGTCAACCGCGCGAGGTCAGGGGTGGAGGAGAAGAGCACGGCGAGGTTCTGGTGCGCCTCCTCCTTGGTCTCGAACTGGAACGTCTCCACCAAGGGATTGGGCCCGGTCTGGTCGGCGCGGAGCGCGGCCTCGATCGCCTGCTTCTGCTGCTCCGTGGCGTACTTGGTCTCCGGCGTGTCCCCCACGCGGAAGAACAGGATGGTCGACAGATCCTGGCTGTACACGTCCTGCATGCGCTCGACCTGCTTGTAGAGCAGGAGGCTGGCGCCGAGGAGCGTGAGCGAGACCGCCATGGTGATGATCATGGCGATGGTCATCGTCACGTTCCGCCACAGGCCGACCACGACCTCGTTGAGGACGTACTTGAAGCGCATCGGGGAGAGTTCCTTCCCGGGGGTCTGGATAGACGCGGAGGTGTCGGGACGCGGCGGGCAGGCGCCGTCAGGCACCAGCGGCGCGGCTACTAGCCGTACACGCCCCGCGGCTGGTCTCGTACGATCTTTCCGGCCTCGATCTCAACCACGCGGCGACGCATCTGGTTCACGATGTTGGAGTCGTGGGTCACCATGACCACGGTCGTGCCGGTCCGGTTGATGCGGTCGAGCAGGCGCATGATCTCGATCGACGTGTCCGGGTCGAGGTTTCCGGTCGGCTCGTCCGCGAGCAGGATCAGCGGGCGGTTCACGAAGGCTCGAGCCACCGCCACGCGCTGCTGCTCACCACCGGAGAGCTCCTGCGGGTAGCGGTGCTCCTTGCCGCCCAGGCCGACCAGCTCGAGCACCTCGGGCACCACGCGGCGGGCCACCGCCTGCGTCTTGCCGATCACCTCAAGCGCGAACGCCACGTTCTCGTAGGCGGTGCGGTTGGGCAGCAGCCGGAAGTCCTGGAAGACGCAGCCGATGGAGCGACGGAAGTGCGGGATGCGCCAGGAACGCATGCTGCCGACGTCGCGGCCGTTCACCACGACCTTGCCCTTGGTCGGCTGGATCTCGCGCAGTAGCAACTTGATGATCGTCGACTTACCCGAACCCGACGGCCCGATGAAGAAAACAAACTCACCCTTGTCGATCGACACCGACACGTCGCTCAACGAAGGGCGCTGAGCCTTGGGGTACGTCTTCGTCACGTGCTCAAGCGCAATCACGGGTGGGAAGTCTACGCGCCACGTCAAAGGTGCAAGCACCATCGTGGTGAGCGTCGCGAACTGAGCCTGAATGAATTGGAGTGAAACTCGGCGGTAACCATGTGGTCATCACTGACCGTGATGAGCCCTCTACGCGTCGTAGAAAAGTTGCCGACGGACGACGGTTCCGTCAGGACGCTGAGGCGGCCTGAGCGCGCTGCCGACGCCAGCGGATCCCCGCCTCGATGAACGCGTCGATCTCCCCGTCGAAGACCGCCGCCGGGTTGCCGGTCTCGTACTCCGTGCGCAGGTCCTTGACCATCTGGTACGGGTGCAGCACATACGAGCGCATCTGGTCGCCCCAGGAACCGGCGACGTCGCCGCGCAGGGCGTCCAGCTTGGCCGCCTCCTCGGCGCGCTTGCGGGCGAGCAGCTTCGCCTTGAGGACGCTCATGGCGGTCGCCTTGTTCTGCAGCTGCGAGCGCTCGTTCTGGCAGCTCACGACGATGCCGGTCGGCAGGTGGGTGATGCGCACCGCCGAGTCGGTGGTGTTCACGCCCTGGCCACCCGGCCCGGACGACCGGTAGACATCAATACGGATCTCGTCCTCGGGGATCTCGATGTCGTCGGTCTGCTCCACCACCGGCACCACCTCGACAGCGGCGAACGACGTCTGCCGGCGGCCCTGGTTGTCGAACGGGCTGATCCGGACCAGGCGGTGCGTGCCGGCCTCGACGGAGAGGGTGCCGTACGCGTACGGGGCCTTGACCGCGAACGTCGCCGACTTCAGCCCCGCCTCCTCGGCGTAGGACGTGTCGTAGACATCCGTGGGGTAGCCGTGCCGCTCGGCCCAGCGCAGGTACATGCGCAGCAGCATCTCGGCGAAGTCGGCGGCGTCGACCCCGCCGGCGCCGGAGCGGATCGTGACCAGCGCCTCCCGGGCGTCGTACTCGCCGGAGAGCAGCGTGCGCACCTCGAGCTCGTCGATCGCCTTGCGGAGGGCGGTCACCTCGGTGGCCACCTCGGCCCGGGCGCTGGCGTCGTTCTCCGACTCGGCGAGCTCGAGCATCACCATCGCGTCGTCGAGACGCTGCCGAAGCCGCTCGGCCCGGTTGATCTCGCTCTGCACGTAGGACAGGCGCGAGGTGACCGTCTGTGCCCGGGCCGGGTCGTCCCAGAGATCGGGCGCCGCCGCCTGCTCCTCCAGCTCGACCTTCTCCTTGCGCATGCGATCAAGATCGAGTACGGCCTCGATGTTGCGCATGGTCGCGTCGAGCGCGGCGAGCTGCTCAGACAGTTCGGCGGTGGTCACAACCATCAAGCGTAACGGGCCGGCCGCCGATCACCCGGACCCCCGCCGCCTCGTCCGTGCGCCGGACGGACCGGCGATGTATGCCCAGGGCACGTACGTCGGGATGGCCACGCCGGGAGGGGTATGCCTGGGGTCCCGAGGGACCCCAGATCGCCACGATCCGGAACCCGGCCGGCGGCGGGAACCAATCGGGAGGGGTGTCAGCGGGTCGGAGCGGTCTTGAGCCAGGCGAGCGCCGCCTTGTGGTAGTTGACGGCGAACTCGAGCGCGGCGGCGCCGTAGGTGTCGCCGTCGGCCTTCACCTGACGTGCCTGCTCCCGGATCTCGGCCAGGGCCTTGGTGTGCGCCTCGGTGGCCTTCTCATAGAGTTCCTTGAGGGCCGCGGCGCTGTGGTGCGCGCCGAACGCCACGCGCAGGGCGACGGGGTTGCGCAGCGACTCCATGCCCGGGTCCTCGGCCAGCCACCGGGCGAAGGCCCGCTTGCCGGCGGGGGTGATCGAGTAGGGCTGGCTGGCCCGGGGGCCGGGCTTGCCCATCTTCACGAAGCCCATCTCGGCGAGGGCGGGGAGCTCGCGGTAGACCTGGCTGCGGGTCATCGACCAGTACGGTCCCAACCGGCGCTCGGCGGCCGCCATCAGCTGGCCACCGGTCATCGGCCCCTCGTGCAGCAACCCGAGCAGAGCCGCCGCTGTTGCGTTCACTGTGTCTGCCATAGTCCCTACGCTGCCACCAATCCGGTTCTGTGTCCAGGTTTTCGTCGATTGTAATCCACAGTGCACTGTCCCGTCTGGACCGTCGCAGGGCGACTGTCCCCATAGGCGCCCGGTAGCGTACCGGCCGCGCCCCCGCCGGGCAGATCGACCGGCCCGCACCCACCGATCGGTGCCGGCGCGGCCGGCCCCGGGGCCGCTCCGCCCGCCAGGGCTGCCAGCCATGGCCAGACCGACCCGGAGTGTGAAATGCTGTAATCGCTGCAATGAGGTAAGGAGAGCAACGATGTATGACCGGGTTTGGGGCCGAGGGCGCGGAGGAGCGCACGCCGAGCCGCCGCCGACCGACGACGCGGTGGAGTGGATCAGCGCAGCGTTGCCCCCGGAGTGGTTCACCGGACCCCCCGAGGTGACGATCGACCGCGACGAGATCGTGGTCGTGGGCACCCTGCCCCCTCCGCCCGTGCCCGACGGGGCCAGTGACGCGGACCGGGCCGCCGCCGAGCAGGCCCACATCGCCGCCTTCCGGGAACAGACCCGCGAGCAGCGGGTCCGGCTGGCCCAGCACCTGGAGCACCGCTACCGGCGCAAGGTCGCCTGGGGAGCCATCAGCGGTGGGACGCGGCAGATGTTCAGCACCTACTCGGCACCGGTCATGACCCGACTCCGGCAGCCGGAGCGCCAGGTGCTCGACACCCTGGTCGCCGCCGGTGTCGCCCGGTCACGCTCCGAGGCGCTCGCCTGGTGCGTCCGGCTCGTCGGCGAGCACGGCGACGAGTGGCTCAGCCAGCTCCGCGCGGCGATGGGTCAGGTCGAGGAGCTGCGCCGCCGCGGCCCCGCCCCGGCCGACGGCTGACCCCGCCGGCGTCTGACCGGGGCCGACGCCTTCCCCGGCCGCCGGCTGACCTGGGAGCGCGGCCCGACCTAGGGGCGGGTGAGCACGACGTCGTCGAGCTCCTCGGGCGAGTCGCCCTCGAGCCCGTCCAGCCCTTCCACGGTGGACAGCTGGGTCGGCGTCCACACGGTCGCCGAGGAGGCGATCCCGACGAAGTCGGCCGGGTCGTACTTGCCGATGCCGAGCTTGCGCAGGGTCGTCCACAGCGGGGCGAGCGCGGCGTCGGGGTCGTACGCGAACTCGCTCTCCCGCACCCGCCAGAACCGCCACCCGGCGCGCTGCAGCTCCCGCTCCCGATCCAGGTCGGCCGCGTGCTGCTCCGGGGTGCCCGGCCAGACCTGCCCGTCGCACCCGATCGCCAGCCGGCCCTTGGCCCCGGTCACGACCAGGTCGATGGCCCGGCCGTTGACCTGCACCTGCGGCGTGACGTGGTACCCCTTGGCGGCGATGCGGCAGAACACGCGCTGGTCGAACAGCGACCGGAACGCCGGGTGCGGCTCGTCCGGCGTCACGTCGCGCAGCGGCTCGGCCACCAACGCCGGCGGCGGGTTGAGCACGTACGACAGCAGCGACGCGCGCAGGTCGAGCGGGCTCAACTGGTCCAGCCCCACGGAGTGGAACAGCCACATCTGGTCCCGGGCCCGGGACGCGGCCACGTTGAAGCGCCGCTGCCACTCGGTCCCGGTGATCGCGGCGCGCTTCTCGGCGATCACGAGCGAGATGAAGATGATGTCGCGCTCGTCGCCCTGGAAGTCCGGCGGCGTCCCCACGCGCAGCCGCCGCGCCTGCCACTCGGCCGGGTCGATGCGCTCGAGCAGCAGCCGGTGCAGCAGGTGCACCTGGCCGGTGCCCTGCAGCACGACCACGCCCATGGTCTTGTCCTTGTACGCCGGGTCGGCCAGGCACTGCTCGATCTGGCTCACGATCGCCTCGGCCTCGACCGGGTTGCGCAGCCGGGTGTTGCTGCCCTCGGTCACCGCCTGCTCCACCCGGACCGCCCGCAGCGGCGGGAGACGGTCCGCGCCGAACTGCCGCAGCGGCACCAGCGGCTCATCCGCGTAGAACTGCCGCGACGAGAACTCGATGATCTCGGGCATGCACCGGAAGTGCTCGCGCAGCGGGATCACCGCGCCGAACCGCGTGCGCAGGAGATCGAACAGGCTCGACCGCGGGGTGAACGCGTCGCGCAGGTAGGCCGGCAGGTCGGGCAGGTACGACGTGAGCTTGCTGAAGATCGGCTCCAGCTCACCGAGGCGCACCTGCGAGGGGGCACACTGCTTGTCGTCCCCGACCACGATCACCCGGGGGGCGAGCCAGAGCAGGAACAGGTCCTCGATGCTCGCCTGGCTCGCCTCGTCGACGATCACCACGTCGAACGAGTCCCGGATCGGGGCGAGCGTCTCCAGCACCACGTCGAGTGGCATGATCCACGCCGGCACGGCGTTGCGCGCCTCCCGCATGGCCTGCCGAGCCAGGCCGCGGAACTTCGACGCGTACTTGCCCGTGCCCTTGCCGAGCGACCGCATGTGCTGTTCGTACGCCTGCAGCGCCTGCGCCTGGTGCGCGGTCATACGCCGCAGGCAGTGCCCCCACGCGCGCACCGCGGCCAGCGAGGCGTTCTCCTGGCGCAACCGCGCGATGGTGTCGTTCAACTCCGCCTCGAGCTGCTGCTCGCGGCCGGGCTGGCGCTGCCGTTGGAAGAACGTGTTCGCCCGCGCCCAGGCGAACGCCTCGTCCCAGTGGGCGATCCGATCCGTCCACTCCGGACTATCCACTGTCGACTCAAGCAGCTCGGCCAGAGCCGGGTGGCGTTCCCGCAGGCGGTCGCGCAGCTGCTCGCAGGCCGCCTGCTCGGCAATTTCGTGCGCCACCGCGGCCAGGCCGGCCAGCGCGCGGGCGTAGGCGTCGACGTCGCGGGCCAGCACCGCGTCGGCGGCCTGGGCCAGCTCCGGCGGCGCGTGCTCGGCCTTGGCGTCGGCGGCCAAGCGGTCAGCCACGGCGACCAGGCGGGCCGAGGCGGCGTCCGTCTCCAGCCGCAGCCGTACGCCCTCGAGCGCCTCGACGAAGTCCTGCCACTCGCCCGGGCTGGTCAGCGGGAGGAACGACTCCGTCGTCGTCAGCGCGGTGCGGATCTCGGTGACCGCGGCGAGGAAACGCTGCACCAGATCGAGCCGGGCGTACAGGTCCACGACCCGGGCCACCGACTGGTGCACCGACTCGTCCGGAGCGCCCGTGACGGTGGCGCCGACGATCGTGAAGCCGCGGCCGAGCGTCTCCATGGCGGCCTGCGCCTTCAGCGCCCGGCACAGCAGGTCCACCTGCTCGGGCGTGGTGACCGGCAGGCCGTCCACGGTGGCCCGGTCGAGGATGGGCTCGGCGGCCCGCTGCTCGCTGGACTTGAACGCCGAGCGCAGCTTGCCGCCGCTGGCCAGGTACTCGTGCAGGGCCTTGACGGTCTCGTAGCGCGCGGTCGGTGAGCCCGGCGCCCCGGCCCGCACCACGATGTCGCGGAACCCCAGCTCTCCCAACGCCTGCTGGGCCTCGGTGAGCTGGGCCCGCCCGGCCGCGATCTGCGCCCACAGCGTCCCGTTGTGCCCGCCGAGGCCGTCCCGAATGGCCCGGACCGCCCAGTCGTCCAGGCTCCACGCCCGGGCGTCCAAGGGCAGCCCGAGCAGGCTGGTGAGCTGCCGGGCGCTCTCCACCTTGGCCCGCAGCCGGGCGAGCATGTCCCCGTCCAAACTGGACAGATGCCGGGACACGTCGGTGGCACCCTGTTCGGCCACCTGCCGGGCCTTGGCCTCGGCCGCCACCAGCTCGGTCAGCTCGTCCACGCTCGGGTAGTCGTCCAGGGACACCGGCCGCTGGTTGGTGCGGGCCAGCCGTTGCGGGGTCTGGGTGCGCAGCAGCCGCAGCAGCTCGGCCGCCTCCTCGGCCGTCATTGGCGCCTGTTCGGCCGGCAGTGGAACCCAGCCCAGGCGCGGCGCCTCTTCACGCAGCTTCGTCGCGATCTGCGCCAACGTTCCCG
This sequence comes from Micromonosporaceae bacterium, assembly GCA_019690055.1. Lineage (GTDB taxonomy): Bacteria > Actinomycetota > Actinomycetes > Mycobacteriales > Micromonosporaceae > DATBGZ01. The sequence goes on along the minus strand of JADGGF010000008.1, from coordinate 4,057 downwards.
AGTAGCCCGGGGCCACCTCGGGGTGCACCACCGTCTCGGCCTCGCGCAACTGCCGGATGGCCTCGGTCAGACTCTCCACCTTGGACATCAACTCGCGGCGGCGCTGCTCGCCCTTGGCCACCTCCGCGTCGTGCGCCGCCGGGTCGAACGAGGCGTAGCGGGTCGACATGGCCTTGACGCTGCCCTCGAGCTCGGCCGAGCCGCCGCGGTCCAGGTCCGTGATGGAGACGCATAGCCGGGCCACCTCGGCCGGCAGCTTGTCCCGCAGCACGCGCAGGGCCTGCGCCTTCTGGCTGGTCACCAGGACCCGCTGGCCCTGGGCCAGCAGGGCCGACATGAGGTTGGCGATCGTGTGGGTCTTGCCGGTGCCGGGCGGACCCTGCACCACCACGCCGTTGTTGCCGCGCAGGCGCTCCATGATTCGCATCTGCTCGGGGTTGGCCGGCAGCGGGAAGAGCGGGTCGGCGCCCAGCACCTCGCCGCTGGTGGCGCCCTCCTCCTCCAGCCAGGCCAGCCGCTCCTCGGCCTCCATCGAGGTGACCAGTTGCGCCAGGCCCAGGGGCGCCTGCGCCTTCGGGCCACGCAGGGCCCGCAGCATCGCGTCGTAGTAGCCGATCAGGCTCGCCCGCTCGCGCCGCCGCAGCACCACGGCCGGAGCCAGGCGCACCTCCGGTCGGCCCAACACCTCCTCGCCCTCGGCCACCGCCGGCGCCGGCTGCGGCCGCCAGTCGGCGATGAAGGGCGTGTCCACGTCGAGCGCCTTGTCGGCCCACGTCTTGACCAGAGCCTCACCGTCGACCAGCGGCGTCACCACCGCCTCGTCGCGGATCTGGTCGTGCACCCACTCGACCCGGGTCGGGTCGTAGCCGACCTCGCCGTCGAGCAGCTCGCGGTCCTGGGCCCGCGTGGCCGCGTCCGGGTCGATGAGTAGCCGCACCTCGTCCTTGTCGGCGTCGATGACTGCGATGAGCCGGGTGGTGAAGAGGTGGTTGCGGATCACGGTGCCGGCCGGCGTCCGCCACGTGAGCAGCCCGAAGCCGAGCACCAACTCGTACTGGTCCTCCTGCTCGGCCACCAAGTGGGCCGCCTGGGCGAGCCCCTCGTACCACGTGCGGTACGGCTTCTGCTTGCGGTCGCGCGCCGCCCAAGCCTTCCAGACGTCGAGGTAGGAGTAGTACGCCTCGATGACGCTGGCGTCCCGCTCCACCACGCCGGAGCGGGTCTTCAGCCCTTCCGCCGTGCGGACCTCGACCCACCCCGACCCCTTCTCCTTGAGCGGCGGCTCGCGCAGGTCGGAGTTCAGCAGGTCATCTCGATCCAGGAATCCGGTGAGCTTGGCGGGCGGAGGCGGGGGCGCCACCTGACGGAAGCGGGGAACGGAGAGCAGGGCGTCGCCCGGGCCGGCGTCGTGGTTGACGGTGACCCCGTCGGGCAGGCTGTCCAGCCACAACACCTGCTTGTACTCGCCCACATCGACGACCCGCTTCTGCCGCGCCATCGCCACGTCGCGGAGGAACTCGACGAGGCTCGCGGTCGTGGCGATCAGCTCACGATCCTTCGACCGGGTCGACGACATCCTGGCTACTTCCTCCCAGCAGGGTTGTGGTGGCGGTGGCCCGTGGCACCGCGCTGGGCGCCCGACGCACACGGCGCCGAGTTCATCACGTTAGCCCAGCAAAACCTCCGAACCCGGCATCAGACGCGCAGCCCGGGCAGCGTGTCGAGGCCAACCGTGTGGAGTCATGGCGTCGAGGTGCTCGTGTCGGGGTGGTGCGGGTCGTGGTCGACGGGCCACGACCGGGACCTGCCTCGGGCGGACCTGCTCGATCCGAGCGTGCAGCGACTCTCCGTCGTCTCGGCCACCAGCTCGGACGCCCATTGTGCACCAAACCGTACGGTTCCGCCAGCCGGACCAGCCCGCACCCGCAGCCGACCCGGGGTCGACGGCAAGCGACGCAGGCGCACGCATGCCATCGACCCCGAGGCCCGCTCGGCGCTTCGGACCGTACGTTCAATGATGGCTAATCATCAACATTCACACTGGTTAATGTGATGCCGATATCAAGCCATGTGGGGGTAGCGGTAGTCGGTCGGGGGAACGAAGTTCTCCTTGATGACGCGGGGAGTGATCCAGCGAGCGAGGTTGTGCCACGAGCCAGCCTTGTCGTTGGTGCCGCTGGCCCGGGAACCGCCGAAGGGCTGCTGGCCCACCACGGCTCCGGTCGGCTTGTCGTTGATGTAGAGGTTGCCCGCGGCGTACCGCAGCACCTCGGAGGCCCAGGCGATCGCCCGCCGGTCGGTGGCGAAGATGGCGCCCGTCAGACCGTACGGCGCGGCCGATTCCGCCTGCCGGACGGTCTGTTCGAAGTCCGCGTCGTCGAACACGTACACCGACAGGATCGGTCCGAAGTACTCGGTCACGAAGATCTCGTCGGTCGGGTCGGCGCACTGCACCACGGTGGGCCGTACGAAGAAACCCTCGGAATCGTCGGCGGTGCCGCCAGCGAGCACGGTGTACGCCGGGTTGTTCTTGATGCGGTCAAGCACGCCGCACAGCCGATCGTAGGAACGACGGTCGATGACCGCCCCGCCGAAGTTGCCGAAGTCCGTCACGTCGCCGTACGTGAGGCTCTCCGCGGTCGCCACCAGGCGATCGCGCAATCCGCCCTCCCAGAGCGAGCGGGGTAGATACGCCCGGGAGGCGGCCGAGCACTTCTGGCCCTGGTACTCGAAGGCGCCGCGGATGAGCGCGGTGTGCAGCGCCTCGACGTCGGCACTGGGGTGGGCGATCACGAAGTCCTTGCCGCCGGTCTCGCCGACGATGCGCGGGTACGAGCGGTAGCGGTCGAGGTTGTCGGTGATGCCGCGCCACAGGGTCTTGAAGGTGGCCGTGGAGCCGGTGAAGTGCAGACCACCGAAGTCCGGATCGGCCAGCGCCACCTCGCTGACCGCGCGGCCGTGCCCGGTGACCAGGTTGATCACGCCGGGCGGCAGTCCGGCCGCCTCGAGCAGGCGCATGGTGTAGTGCGCGGCCAGACCCTGGGTCACCGACGGCTTCCACACCACCGTCGCGCCCATCAGGGCGGGCGCCGTCGGCAGGTTGCCGGCGATGGCGGTGAAGTTGAACGGAGTGATGGCCAGGACGAATCCCTCGAGCGGGCGGTGGTCGGTCCGGTTCCAGGTCCCGCGGGTCGACCGCGGCTGGTCGGCGAGCAGTTGCCGTCCGAAGTGGACGTTGAACCGCAGGAAATCGATGAGTTCACAGGCTGAGTCGATCTCGGCCTGGTAGCAGGTCTTGGACTGGCCGAGCATGGTCGCGCCGTTGAGGGTGTCGCGCCACGGGCCGGCCAGCAGGTCCGCCGCGCGCAGGAAGACCGCGGCCCGCTCTTCGAAGGGCATCGACCGCCACGCGGGGGCCGCCGCCTTGGCCGCCGCCACCGCCGCCGCCACGTCGTCGTGGGTCGCTTCCGCGGTCACGCCGAGGACGTGGCGGTGCCGGTGAGGCTGCACCACGTCGATCAGATTGCCGGCCGCCATCTGTTGGCGGCCGTCGATGGTCATGGTCAGCTCCACACGATCGGCTGCGAGTTCCGCCAGCCGACGCTGGAGCGAGGCGCGCTCAGGGGTGCCCGGCGCGTAGGTCATCACGGGTTCGTTGACCGGCTCCGGCACGGTGTACACGGCGTCCATTCCTGCCTGCCTCTCCACGGGTCGCCTCCCGGGGCACGCGCAGGCGCAGGGGTGGCGTCGGCGCGAACCCCGTCCCATCGTCGCATGGGGCCGGGCCCGATCAGGCCGCCGCGTAGGCTCTGGTCTCGTGGACGCTGCCGTGAACGCCGACACCACCGACGCCGGGGCCACGACCGCCGAGACCGCGAACGCCGGCACCGCGAACGCCGAGACCGCTGTCGAGGCCACCACCGGGGCCGGCGACGCTGTGACCGACGGCACTGAGGCTGGCGGCGCTGATGCTGGTGGGGCCGCCCACCGGGTGGATCGGCGGGCCGCCACCGCCCTCGCCGGCGTGGGGCTGGTGTGGCTCGCGGCGACGTTCGTC
>JADGGF010000254.1 GCA_019690055.1 Micromonosporaceae bacterium | reverse complement strand
GCCCAACGGCGCAGCACGTCGAAGAGCTCGGCCTGCAACGCCTTGGCGGCGGCGGCATCCAGGTCGAGCGGAACCCAGTTGAACATCACCGACGGGTGCCGTGGGTCGAGCATCATGGATGGCTCCCAATCCCCGTCGCCCGCGGCCAGGTCAAGACGAATCCGCTCGTGCTCGTCCCGGTACAGCCGGACGTACCAGTCACCGAGACCCGCCCGGCCAGCCAGCCTGGCCAAGGCGGTCACGAACGTTTCCCGCATCGACTCGTCGATCAGCCGAAAGAAGTCACGAGCGTCGCCGTCGGGCAGCACCATCAGCGGAGCGCGGATCTCTGCTGGCGCCCGGTACCGCGTGATGGGGCGGCCGGCCCGGGCCTGCGTGTCCACGAGCCGAAGGAGACCGGCGCGCACCATCGCCTGGACCCGGTACGCGACCTGCTCGACGGGAACGTCCAGCTCTCGGGCGACCTGAGCCGGGCTGCGGTCCCGCCCGAGGAAGGGCTCGAGAAACCGCCGGCGTTGGGGCTGCAGCACGATACGCGCCGCGGTCACATCAGCCACCGTGTGGACGCCGGGGCTACTCGAATCCAGGGCTGTCATATCGAGTAGGTTAGGCCGCACCGTCGTCGCATGACAGTTCTCCACACCTCGAAGCTGAGCTGGCCTCGCTCCATCGTGCTGCACCTGGCCCCCGGGGCTGCCGCTACCGTGCTGTTCATCGCGACCGCGCCGGTGCTGGCGCGGGCCGGCCTCCCCCCGGTATGGGGCATGTTCGCGGCCGTGTTGCTCGTCCTTGTTCCCAGTGAACTCGCCATCATCCGGCGATTCGCTCCCGACCACCGCATTCGTTCCATTGTGGACGCCCGCTGGCCGGCTCCTCGACGGTTCCTCCTGTTGTTCCTGCCGACGCTCGCCGCCGCCATCCTGGCGCCGGGCCTGGTGCAATGGCTCGAACCGGCGCTGCACCGATCGATGCAGGCCGTGCTACCGACCTGGTGGGACCTCGATCCCGGAGACCTCGGCGCCCGTCCGGCCTGGCAGGTGACGATCACCCTCGCCGGCTGGCTGCTGTGCTTCGTCGTGATCGGCCCGATCACCGAGGAGCTCTACTTCCGGGGCTTTCTCCTGCCGCGCCTGGCGAGCCGTCCGGCGCTCGCCGTGCCGGCCAACGCGATCCTGTTCGCGCTCTACCACGGATGGCAGCCATACACCTGGGCGACTGTGGCGATATTCGTCGTTCCCTTGGCGATCGTGGCACTCCGCCCACGGGGCGTGGTGGTGGCCGCCACCGCCCATTGCACCGTCAACCTGATCGGGTTGCTGATCATGCTTCAGACCGAACTCGGTCGGTAGCGTGGCTGGGTCGGGGCCAGCCGGACGATCGGGCGGCCCGCCGGTAGCCCGGCGAGAGGTCGAGCAGGCGAGCCGCTCCGAGGCGCCGGGCTCGGACGAATCCGACGACCACCAACGATCAGGACGAGTCGGTCGCGACAGGCCCGCCGCAGTTGGTTACGCTCGCCGATGGTTAGGCTCGCGGATGCCCCGGCGGCCCGGCCGGGGCCCGGTTGCGAGGGGACAAACGCGCGCATGGCGGCACGAACTGCTCCGTTGGTGCTGCGATCCGTGGACATCCGGCCGCGGGTCGAGATGGTGGCACCCTCGACGCGGCCTGGCCTGCTCCGTCGAGGCCTCGTCGTCGCGGTTGCGATCGTGATCAGCCTGGCCGTCGCCGTCAGGCCCACTGCGGCCCGCGCCGAACCCGGCGAGGAGGGAATGAACGCCCTCATGACGGAGCTGGCCCAGGCCCAGGAGGCCTATCTGGACGCTCAGGCGCGGCTGAACGCGTCTGTCGCCCGCCAGCAGGAACTAATCCGGACTCTGGAGACCGCGGACGCCACCATGGCGAGCTACCAGAAGGCGGTCGGTGACATCGCGCACCGGTCATACGTCGCGGCCGGCTTCACCTCGGCTACCACGGTTCTCAGCACCGGCACCGTAAAGGAGTTCCTCGATGTCTGGAGCATCGAGGAAGTGCTGGTCATGCATCAGGCGAGCAAGGTTCGCGCTCTCCTCGACGCCGTGGCCGAGGCGAACGCCCTCCGGGCCAGCATCGAAGCCGAGGTAGCCGCGCAGCAGGCGGCCCTGGAGGAGATGGACAACCGCAAGCGCGACGCCGAGAACGCGTTGTGGCGGGCCGGCTCGACGGGGCCGTCGCAGGGCTTCACGTCCAACGCGTCGATGATCGCGACGCCCGCCCCACGCAACCCCGACGGCTCCTGGCCGGTCGAGGAGCGTACGGTCTGGGAGCCGAACACGTCCAACTACATCACGCCCCGCATGGCCCACGCGCGCGACGAGGCGTACAAGGCGGGATTCCAATACTGGACGTCGTGCTACTACGGCGGCGGCTCCGGCCAGCATCCCCTGGGCCGGGCCTGCGACTTCGCCGTGGAGGAGTGTCGCTTCTGCGGCGATGCCCAGGGCGCGGCCCGGCAGTACGGCACCGACCTGGCCGCATTCTTCGTCTTCAACGCGCAGCGGCTTGGTGTGCTCTATGTGATCTGGTACCGCCAGATCTGGTTACCCAGCTCGGGCTGGCGCAGTTACAGCGGGTGCTGCACGTCGTCGGAAATGCACACCAATCACGTGCACGTCTCCGTGTATTGAGGCCGGCTGTTTCACCGCCACCAAACTCGCCGGAAGACTCGGGCATCCCGGCGCCGCGGGCCGCACGCGCAGTGCAACGAAGCGGTTCAGTGCGTCGGCGACGATTGAGGCATGTCCCTGACTGCAGCGACAACCGCCCGACCTGTCGACAGCCCGACGACCGATGATTCGGCGCTGCCGGAGCTGCGCACCATGTGGTGGGAGACCGGCATCCAGGCTCGCGCCTCCGCCAGCGCCTGGGCCGTATTCGCCGAACTTCCCCGATGGGTTGGCGCGGCCGTCGCCATGAGCTGGCGGGCGGACCGGGCGCGCACGCTGCTCGTCGCGGCCACGGCCCTGGCGGCCGGGCTGATGTCCACGTTCGGACTGCTGGCGACCCAGCAGGTCCTCATCGAGCTGTTCGCCGCAGCACCCACGCCCGATCGCCTTCGCGCCGCGCTGCCGGCGCTGACACTACTCGCGGCCACGGTCGCGACGCGGGCCGCCCTGGGGATCGTCACCGGATACGCACAGAACGGCCTCAGCCCCCGGGTCGGTCAGGAGGTCGAGCGGCGCCTGTTCGAGGTAACCACGGCCGTCCGCCTGGACGCCTTCGACCACGACGAGTTCGCGGACGACATGGAACGAGCCTCCCACGGCATCGACTCGGCGGCCGAGCTGGTTCAGGGGGTGATGAACCTGTTGGCCGGGCTCGTGGGCCTCGCTGCGGTCGCGGTGGCGGTGGGGGTGATCAATCCACTTCTGCTCATCGCGGTGCTGCTCGCGACGGTTCCGAAGGCATGGGCGGTGATCGCGGTCGGCAACCTCCGGTACCAGACCTACGTCGCGGGCTCCGTCCGCCGGCGGCGGCTGTGGATGCTGCACCGGCTGATGGCGGATCGGGCCAGCGCCGCCGAGCTGCGCAGCTACGGGCTACGCGACTTCCTCCTCAGCCAGTACGACCGGGTGATGGGCGCCGAAACGCGCATCCAGCTCGACCTCGCCCGACGATCCACCACCAAGACCACCCTCGGCTCGGTGGCGGGCGGCCTGGCCACCGCGGGTGTCTACGCGCTGCTGGCGATCCTGCTGCTCAACGAGAGCATCCCCTTGGCCGCCGCTACCACCTGCGTCATCGCTCTCCAGGCGGCACAACGGTCGCTGACCACGGTGACGCTCCATATCGACCGCGTATACACCGAAGGCCAGTATTTCGGTGCCTACAGTGGATTTCTGCAGAAGGCGGCCGACTACCTGCCCGACGCCAGCGGCGCGGCCCCGGTCCCTCCGCTGCGCGTGCTCGGCGTCCACGCCGTCAGTTTGACCTACCCCGACCGCGACCAACCGGCCGTCCGCGACGTGACCCTCGAGATCAGGGCCGGCCAGACCGTCGCCTTCGTCGGCGAGAACGGCTCCGGCAAGTCGACCCTGGCCGCGATCATCGCCGGCCTGCGCACCGGCACCGGCACGATCACCTGGAACGGCCATCCCATCGGCGATCTCGATCCCGAACAGTTGCGCCGACGCATCGCCGTCGTCTCCCAGGAGCATCACCACTGGCCGTTCACCGCCGCGACCAACATCGCCCTCGGTGACATCGTGGCACCAGCGTCACAGCAGCGCATCGAGCAGACCGCCCGGCTGGCCGCGGCCCACGATATGATCCTCGAGCTACCCCACGGCTACCAGACGCTGTTGGACCGCACGTTCAAGGACGGCCAGGACCTGTCCGGCGGGCAATGGCAACGCATCACGGCCGCCCGCGGCTTCCTCCGCGACGCGGAACTGCTCATCATGGACGAACCATCGTCAGCACTCGATCCCCGCGCCGAACACGCCCTGTTCCAGGCGATCCGCGATCGGCACGGCCACGCCACTACCGTCCTCATCACCCACCGGCTGGCCAACGTCCGCCACGCCGACACCATCTACGTCCTCGACCACGGCCAGCTCATCGAATCCGGTACCCACGACGAACTCATGGCCCTTGGCGGCCGATACGCCGAACTGTTCACCCTGCAAGCCGCCGGGTACCGCGCCGACACGGTCGACGACTCATCGCCCTGACAACGCAAGCCACCGTTCCTCCGAGCGACCTGAGCACCGGTTCGCGTCCGAGAATCCCGACACCACGCCGCCCACCGGCTCGCCCTGGATCTGCTCGACGGCGCGGTGTTCGCCCGGGGCCGCCGCCCGGAGGCGTCGTTGCTCCGGGTCGGCGAGCACATCGCCCAGATGACGAGGCACCACAGCGACCTTTTCGGCTACCAGCAGTGGTACCTGTTCGACTCGATCTGGGCGACCAGCCACCCCGACCTCGCCCAATCCCTGTTGCGGTACGCCAACCACTGGGATCCCCTCGCCGACTGACGACCCGCCACCCAACGACTCGCCGCCCAGCACGGCCGGCGCATGGTGAGTTTGCTGTGATGGCGCTCCGTCCATACAGGACGGTTTATCGACGTACCTTACCGCCGGTGCAGCGTGCTCGTGTCGATCGACTACGCACGACGGTGGTACCGCGAGACCCAGGCACGACTTGGCCTGGCTAGGGCCGACCAGCCTGGTGACGATGGCGACCGGGGCAACGGGCGCGCCGCGGCCGTACGCGGCGCACGAGCGCAACGACAGAAACCCTTGCCTTGTCGCCGCGTTCGGCCTGTTCGCCACCCGTGTGCGTATCGGAGAAGAGGTCGAGAGAAGCGAACCATGGCAGTTTCCGCCGACGTGATCGGCACCTCTTACCAAGGAAGACACGTGAACAACACGGCCGCCACCCTGACCGCCGTCGGGCTGGCGAGCGTGATGGTTCCGCTCGCGGTCACCGGACCCGCGGTAGCCCTGACATCGATGGGAACCGACCTGTCTGCGAGTGGCCCGACGGTGCAGTGGGTGCTCCACGCGTACAACGTCACGTTCGCGGCATCGCTGCTCGCCGCGGGCGGGCTCGCCGACCGGCTCGGTCGTCGTCGCGCCCTGCTCATCGGGACACTCATCTACGCGTCGATGTCGCTGGTCTGCGCCGTGAGCACGCAGATCCTGCTGGTGGACATCGCCCGCGCGATCCAGGGCGTCGGCTCGGCCGCCATTCTGACCAGCGGCGCGGCGATCCTGGCCGCCACCTTCGAGGGCCCGGCCCGGGCCCGGGCCTTCGGCGTCCTCGGTACCGCGTTCGGGGCGGGTCTCGCCCTCGGGCCGGTCGTGGCCGGCGTACTGGTCGACCTGGCGAGCTGGCGAGCCGTCTTCCTCGTCAACCTGGCGTTCGCCGTGGTCGTCGTCGCGCTGGGCCCACGTCTGTTGGAGAGCCGAAACCAGGGCACGCCCATCGACTGGCCCGGCCTGGCCACCTTCAGCGGGGCGCTGTTCCTCCTGACGCTGGGTTTCGTCGAGGGTCAGACGGCCGGTTGGTCGAACCTCCGCACAATTGCTTCCTTCATCGGGTCCGGGCTGTTCATCGCGGCCTTCGCCGTTGTCGAGCGCCGGTCCGCCGCGCCGGTCTTCGACCTGTCGCTCCTGCGCCGGCCGACCTTCCTGGCGGTGATGTCCCAGCCGTTCACGATCGTGTTCGGCTTCGTGATCCTGGTGGTCTATCTGCCGTCGTACGTCCAAGGTGTCGACGACTACTCGCCCAGTGCCGCCGGACTTCTCCTGCTGCCGCTGATGGCGCCTGTGTTCGTCCTGCCGATCCTCATCGGTCAGTTCGCGGGGCGGGTGCCGGCCCGGATCATATTGACGATCAGCTCCCTGCTGATCGCCGTCGGATCGTTCTGGCTGGTCACGCTTGAGCCTGGCCAGGCCTGGTTGGAGGTCGCGGCGCCCCTGGTGGTCTTCGGACTCGGCGTGGGATCGGCGTTCGGCGTGATGGACAACGCCGCGGTGAGCTCCGTTCCGGTGCAGGACGCGGGGATGGCGGCGGGCATGTTCAACACAATGCGCATCACCGGCGAGTCGATCGCGACGGCCGGGGCGGCGGCCCTGCTGGCGGGTACCACCCTGGCTCACTTCCGAGCGTCGGCGCC
>JADGGF010000253.1 GCA_019690055.1 Micromonosporaceae bacterium | reverse complement strand
ATCCGGGCGCACCCGCTTACCCGCCGCCGGGTTACCCGCCACCACACCAGCCATCCGGCTACCCCGCGCCGCCTGGCTATCCGGTCCAGCCCGCGCCGCCCGGTTACGCCCCGCCGCCCAGTTATCCGGCCCAGCCCGGGCCACCTGGCTACGCCGGGTGGCCCGGCCACCCTGCCCCGTCGGTACCACCGGGCTACCAGCCGCCGAGCTACGCCACGCCACCGCCGGCGTCGGCACCGCCTCGTGGTCCGGGGTGGTGGCGGCGGAACTGGTGGGCACTGCTGGTCCTGCCGGCGCTGTTCGTGGCCTCAGTGGGATACAACATCGTCGACGGATACGACAAGTGGCACAACCTGACGCCGACCGAGGCGGTGACCGGCCGGCCCGGGGAGTGGGTGGACTTCGCCGACGGGCGGCTCCGGCTGCAGTCGCTCACTGAAGTGGAGGACCTGACCGACGGCACCGGTCAACCGGTCGACCTGCCGGCGTCCGTGCGCGTCTGGCGGGCTGTCATCGAGATTGACGCGCCCGTCGATGCCAGTCTCGAGGCGTGCGACATCGAGTTGCAGGACGTTCGGGGCGACACCTACGCGGCCGATCCCGACGAACTCGCCGACGCGGACATCGAGCCGTTCTACGGTTGCCTGCGCCCGTTCGACGGGCCGGAGACGGGACCCTTCACCGTGACCGCGACCTTCATCACACCGAGGGTCGCGGTCAAGGGCATCCGGGTCACGGTGGGGACCGAGCTGCCGCGCTACGCCTGGCTCACCCCGCCCGCCTGAGCCGACGGCGGTGTCGCCGCCGTCGTGGATGCCGGTGGCATCGCGGGTGCCGCTTCACTCGTGGGTGCCGGGTCGCTCGCGGCTGCCGCGTCGCCCGCAGGTGTCGTCTCCTCTGCGGGTGCCGTCGCCGCCGGGGACGGCGACAGGTCGAGGCGGCGGCGCGCGACACGCTCGACCATCGCCGCTACCAGACAGGTGACGGCGACGATCGCGACCGCGTCGTTGAGCGGTGAGAGCCAGTAGGACAGCGGTGCCCACCGGGTCCACAGGTCCTGGGGCCCGATGACAAGCCGTTCGATCTCCCACAGCCACCGGGAGCCCGCCAACAGGCCGGGGACCAGTACGCACAGTAGCGCCATGGGGATCAGGCCCACCCGGACGATGAGCCGGACTCCGTTGGCCAGCGGGCCGAACCGGGTGCGCAGGTCGGCACGGACACCATCGGCGAGCCACTGGACCGGCCTGGGCATCGTGGCGAGCCAGTTCGGTGGCGGCGCGTCCGCCGAACCGTCCAACGACGGGTCGACCGCTCGCCGGGCGATCACCAGTCCGAGCAGCAGCCACGCCACCGGGGCCAACAGCACCGTCTCCGCGTTGGCAAGTTGCGCGCCCACCCACGTCACCACGCCATGGGCGGGGCCGGCGGCGTTCGCGAGCTTCATCCAGAAGGTCGAGAGCCAGACGAACACCTGGCGGTCTTCGAGCCAGTCACCGCCCAGGCCGACCTGTCGGGCCAGGCCACCGACCCACAACATCTCCAGGTACGCCGAGACCACCGCGATGACCAACCAGGCCCGGCCGTCCTGCCAGCGCGGCACCAGCCATCGCAGCGCCACCACGACCGCCAGCCCGGCGATGAGCGACATTCGGCCGTACAGCGGAAGCCGGCTGGTCACGTCGACGCTGCCGGGGTTGGTGAACACGTCGGGGTTGGCGAGGACCTCCGCGACGAAAACCTCGTAGTAGTACCGCGAGAAATCGCTGCGCAGCAGGCCCAGCGCGGCGTAGACGCCGAGGAACGGGATGAGCAGGCTGGTGATCTGGCGTAGATGGTCGGCCAGGGTGGCTCGCCCGGTGTTCCCGGTCGGCGAGGAGCCGCGGGCCACCGTCAGCATGAGGACCAGACACGCCATCAAGACCAAGGGGCCGGTGAGGAACACCACCAGGCCCAGGGTGGCGTCGAAGTCGCTGACCCAGACGCCGGCCTGCAGCAGCCAATGCTTGGCGGCGATCCCGAACAGGCAGAGCGCGAACAGCACCGGCCAGTGCCGCCACCACAGCCGGGCCGCGGTGGCGAGCAGGGCACCGGCCTCCACAATGGACTTCATCGGTTCGGCCCGATACTTCAGCGGCTCGGACCGCGGCCGGTCCGCCGCTGGGGCCGGCTGCGCCGGCTGCTGCGCCGTTGGTGTGTCGCGCGGCTCGGGCACGGTGGGCGCGACCGGCGCCGGATACCACGCCGGACCGGCGGGCGACGCTCCGGGTTGCGGCAGCATGGGGGACACCTTAGTGGAGCCGCCCGGTCCCGGCATGCTCGCGCCGCCGGCCACTGGCCACCGGCCCGGTCGGTCGAGATCCCGCTGTGACCGGGTCTTCCCGCCCGACTACCCCGCCTCCGTTGGCTCAGGCAACTCCGCTCCGTTACGGGCGGCGAGCCGTCGTCGAGCAGCTCACCGTCGACGCCCGGACGGCTCGTCCACCGTCATCGTCGGTCCGAACGCCGGCGGCAAGTCGACCCTGCTGCGGGCGTTGGTGTCCTTTTTCGGCGAGTTTGGTCGGCCGGGCGAACGTACTCCGTGCCGCTCCGTATCACGAGCGCATCGAGGCCGACCTCGCCCGGCTCGAGGCCCTGGGCCGGCAGCTCGACACCGTCGACGTTCCCGACGAGTAGACCATCGCGGCACATCAACGTGTGGCGTTGCGCTACGGCAACGCCGCCCACCGCCAGCACTCACCTGGTACCGCGACTATGTCGAGCTACGGGCAGTCGTTGTAGTGGACGACCCCCGGGCGGCCGCGGACCGGCGAGCGCTGCAGGCAGCACTGGATGCGGCGGCACGCGAGGCGGGAGCCACGCAGGCCTTGCTGCAGGACACCATCGCCAGGTTCACGGCCGTGAGCGAGCAGGTGGTCAGCGTGGTCGGCGGTAGTGCGCAACAAATCGACCAGCAGATGGTCGCTTCGCTGCAGGACGCGATCTACCACGGACGGTCGGCGATCGCGGCTCTCGGCGCGGCCACGTCTTCGATTCGAACGGTCCGGTAGTCGTCGTGTCCGAGCTCGAGGAACTGTGCTGGGCGCTCGACGCGGTTGTGCGACCGCTGCCGGCGCTGGCTGAGGACCTGCAGCAGCGGGCGGCCCGGCTGCGGATGCTCGCCGCGGAGGTGCAGCGGGCGGCAAGCCGTGTGCCCGGCGGGCCCGACTGTGGCCGCGTGGTTCACGGGCTCTACGAGGCGGCCGCTTCAACGGCCGCCAGCGGACACGCCCTCACGGCGGCAGCCGAACAGGGGCGGGCGTTCGTCCAGCGAACCGTGGGCGGAAACGTCGGTACAGCGGGCGGCGACCAGGCTGGGCCCGAGCCGACGGCCTGGCCCGGCCAGCGGTTCGGCCTTCAGCCCTCACCGACCGCCAGCGGGGGGGATCAACCTCCTCCCTGCGGACGACCGGGCCGGACAGATGGCAGCCGAGCTTGAGGGCGTGCCAGGATTTACTGATGTCATTATTCATGGCAACCCGTACTCCTTCGGCTCCGAGAACGGCCCGGACGTGACTCCCGCTGATCTGGCCGACGTGGTGCGCGCAACGCCGCAACTGGTCGGTCGCCCGCTGCGGCTGCTGTCGTGTAGTGCCGGGCGGTTGGACGACGGGGCGGCGCAACAGTTAGCCGACGAGATCGGCCAGCCGGTGATGGCGGCGACCGACATCGTTCACCTGGTGGGGCGCCCCGGGCGTGTCCGCATGGTCGTCGGGCCGAACGAATGGACAAACACCGGTGAGTGGCGCGTCTTCTATCCCAGAACGAGAGAGAGTGGTGCATGACGAGCATCGAGTTGGTGGGCTGGTTCTCCGATCTGCCGCATGGCCGAGCCGATGGCCCACGCCTGAGGGACTCCCTGGACGCCCTGTCCCCCGAGGACGCGGCCGTCGTGGCCGAGTACCTGGAGCTCGGCACCGTCATCGCCGAGACGACGGGTGGTGTCCTCACCGACCAGCTGGATCCGGAAACGCCGACGATCGGACGCTACCGCACATTGACAGACGGCCACTTCGTGTGGCCATCCGACTTTCCGTACTACGTCAGGAAGTACCGGGTTGCCGTCCCCGATTCGTTACTGAACAAGGCCCAGGGCGGTCGGCCCCGGCCGCTCACCGACGGGGAGATCGACGCGGTCGTTGATGCCCTGCTGGGATAGGACGGGGCGCATGACGCCGTGCTCGATTCTCGACGGCCGGCCCTCGACGGCCCGGCCCTCGACGGCCCGGCCCGTCAGCCCGGCCAAGTGACAGCATCGTGAGTACGGCCGAGTGGCGGCATAACGAGCGCCGATATATCCGGAGACATCAATCGCTGAGGCGGCTGGCCGCCGTATCCCGTGGTGCCGCGGGGCCGGCATCGTCACCGGGGGTCACGTTTCGGTCGGGACGACCGCCACGCGGCCGGCCAAGGCTTCGATGGTGAGCGTGACCGCGCAGAGCACGGCGATCGATCCCGGGATGAAGACCAGGAGGTTGTCGATACGTTCCCAGGCGGCCGGGCTCCAGAGCGCCGTCCACGTCAGCACGAGCGCGATCGCGGTGGAGGCTTCTCCGACCAGGCTCATCACGGTGAAGATGAATGCCCGCGCATGATGTCGCTCCGCCTGTTTGCGCGAGACGTGGAAGTCGACACCGAAGGCGATCAGCAGGAGCACGAACACCGACAGCAGCAGCCCCAGGTCGCCGCTCGTGAGCTCACGCACGCCGGACGTCCCCCCGTGACCCCGGGGACGCGTCGACGTTCGCGCCCACCGCCATGCTCGGTACTCCTCCCGGCCGAGGTCGCCCCGCGATCGTCAACCGATCGTGGCATCCGCGCCCCTTGGACGGGGATGGTATCCACGATCAACGATCGCGTGGGGTGTCGTCAGGTGTTCGCTCGCACGGGCCGTGCCCCGGATTTCCCATCCTAGGGGTGCGCTGCGCGACCGGTGCCCGTTCCGGCGGCCACGCCCGGTGGGTGTGACCATGACGGTGGATCGTCCCGAGCCACGCTCGGTGGCGGCGTCGGCGGCCGTCCCGGTCACCGGTCGCGTCGGCGTCGCGGTCTCTACGATCCCTGGTGTGGACGAGCTGGTGGCGCTGTACGCGGAGGGCGACCTGGCGGGCCGGGTCGTGGGGGCGGCGCCGCGCAGCCAGGTGCGAGCGCGTAACCTGCCGCACGCGGCAACGGCGGTGCTGGTGCGCGACGGTTCGGGCCGGGTCTACGTCCATCGCCGCACGGAAACCAAGGATATCTATCCGGGCTGTCACGATGTCTGGGCCGGTGGGGTCGTGCTCGCTGGCGAGGACCCGGACCAGGCGGCCCAGCGTGAGCTCGCCGAGGAGCTCGGGGTGCGTGGCTGCCCGTTGACGCCGGTGCTGCGGTACTGGTACGCCGACGAGGCGACGAGCTACCTCGCCTTCGTCTACGAGGCCCGGTACGATCCCGACCGCGACGGACCGATCGTGCACCAGCCGGCGGAGGTCGCGGCGGGCTGGTGGCTGGACTGGGATGAGCTGCTGACGCGGCTGGCCGATCCCACCTGGCCGTTCGTGCCCGACGGCCGCGCCACCCTGCACCGGTACCTGGCGCTCGGTCACCCGAGCTGACCGGCTCCTTCGGGCGCCCGAGGTCTGGCCATCACCGCGTCGCTCGTCGGTACACCTGGCCGGATTGAGGACGGCGCCCGGTAGATCGGCCAACCGGGCTTGACAGCGGGCAGCAACCAGTGTCCGATGTGGATGGTTGCGGAGCGGCCGCCGGGCCGATGGGCGTTGTGGCTCAGGCGGCGTTGGCGGCGTCGGCGAAGGCCTGAATGACGCGGGGCCAGCCACCGGCCCAGTGGCGAGCCATCGCCGGCCCCTCTGGTCCGAGCCGGTCGAAGCCCCGGTGTACGAGCTCGACGGTCGTGCCGTTCGACGCGGGCCGGCGAACGCGGCGATGGTCTCGGCGAGGAAGGCCCGGGCCTCGTCGACGCTGCGCCGCCCTTCGAGGATGTCGACGGTGAGGTTGAGGGTCACCGTGTTCGCCGCTTCAGAGTCGCAGCGTGCCCCGATCTGACCGGCGTTGCGATCCAGGACGACGCTGCCGTCGAAGGCGACCACGTCGCTGGCCCGGGCGGAGTTGACCGGGTAGTCGACGTACTGCGTGAGGAAGTCGGTGTGCGGGGTCGGAAAGTCGTGGATGACCTCGTCGGCTGACAGCTCGATCCGGGCCCAGGGCTTCGCGCGGTACCAGAAGAGCTTCGTCGGCGTCATTTCGTTCGGCGGTCCGTAGTGCTCGAGCAGCTTCAGGCCGACCGCTTTGGGTGCACGGGGCCACTGGGCGAGCTGCTGCTCGGCCGCGCTACGTTCCACCGAGCTGGCGCTGCCTCGTTCAGCGGCCGTCGCGCCCGAGGATCTGATCGCCTCAGCGCTCATTCTCGACGTCACCATGGACGCCATTCGCTCTATTGTGGACAGCCGCAGGTGGTCGTCGTTGGCTCCCATGCCCGCCCCCGTGCCGTCTCGGGCTTCCTCCCACTCGATATCGCGACTCCGCTGAGGCCGACGAGTAATCGACCGAACTGGATGATGGCTGTCGGCTGTCGGCCGGCGAGCGTTGCTTTTCAGCGGATGACGCTCGCCGGCTGCTGCCATACTACCGCGGTCGCGG
>JADGGF010000252.1 GCA_019690055.1 Micromonosporaceae bacterium | reverse complement strand
CGGCGGCGTCGAGCACGGGCTCCACCTCCGGCACCTCGGGGTCGTCGTCCGCCGGCGGAACGACCTCGGTCAGCGCCCGCAGCGGATTGACGACGCCGTATCCGTAGTCGAGGGAGGGCTGCCCGCCCGCCGGCGGGTCGGCGGTCGCGAGCAGCCGGCGGACCACCTCGGTGCGGTCCAGATCGGGCCACCTCGCGCGGATCAGCGCGGCCGTCCCGGCGACGAACGGGACGGCGAAGCTGGTGCCGGAGACCGTGACGTGGCCGGCCAGCGGGGCCGCCGCCAGGACGTCCTCACCGGGCGCCACGAGGTCGACGTACCGGCCTATCTGCGACGGTCCATATCGGACATTGGTGCTGTCGATCGCCCCGACGCCGACGACACCGTCGTAGGCGGCCGGGTACGGCGTCGGGTTGCCCTGGTCGGCGAGGTTGCCGACCGCCGCGACCACCACGATGTCGGCGTCGAGGGCGGCCCGGATGGCGTCGCGGAGCGCCGGGGTGTCCGCGGTGGTCGATATCGACAGGTTGAGCACGGCCGGTCGAGGCCGCGCGGCCACCGCAGCCTGGATGCCGGCCACGAGCGCGGACACGTCGCCGCTGCCCACGTACCCGTCCTCGGTCACTCGCCGGTCGCCGACCCGGATGGAGAGGATCGTGGCCTGCGGCGCGATCCCCCGGAAGGCCACCCCGGGGACGGGCCGGGCCGCGATGATGCTCGCCACCGCGGTGCCGTGGCCCACGCAGTCCTCCAGACCGTTGCCGGATCCGGTCAGCGGATCGCCGCCGCCGCGTACAGCCCCGGCGAGCTGCGGATGGGTCGGGTCCACGCCACTGTCGAGGACGGCGACGGTGACCCCGCTGCCCTGGCTGATCCGGTGCACCGCCGCCAGGTCGTAGCGGGCCTGGGGCCAGGGCTCGTCGGGCGTCGGCTGGCCGGGGGACGGCGGCGGTGAGCAGGCCGCGGCGACACTGGTGGCGGCGTGGGCTGGCCGTACGGTCAGCGTCACGGCGGCCGCGGCGGTGACCAGCGGCAGCGCCACGGCGATGAGTGACATGACCCACCGTCGGGTGAGGGGCGTGACTGCGGGCATCGATGCGATGCTAGACGGGCGCGGACGGCGACGGGTGTCCCTAGCGCCGACGCCCGGTCGACCATCCGCCCATCCAGGGTTGACCGTGGGCGTGTGGTGGCCAACCGACCACGCCTTGTAGGTTGTGCTGGGCAGGGGTGCGATGCTGCGCCGACGGTGGCGCACGGCCAAGTCGGGCTGCCTGGCGGTGCTCGCCGGGCGATCCGACTCGGCTGGCCGTCGCTGGCGTGAGCGTGGGCCACGCACGCTCGCCGAGGTGGTTTGAATGGTCCGGCATGGGCGGCTCGCCAGAGGGGCATGAGGAGGTGGCCGATGCAGCATTGGGACCCGGCCACCGACGCGGAGGCGGCGATGCGCGACGCGCTCGCCGCGGCTGACCAGGACGGCTACTTCCGCATCCTGGCCCGGTCCGACCTGCTTTTACCCGTGTCCGCCGAGGTCCTCGCCGGCCGGGCCCCGATGGGATGGGGCACTTGGACCACGGGGAACCGGACGCACGTGCTGGCCTTCACCTCGCTGGCCGCGATGCGCCTGTGTCTGAACGAGCCGTACGGCTCGTATCGCTCGGTGCCGTTCTCCACGCTCGCCCACGAGTGGCCCAACCACGAGTGGTGGCTCGCCATCAACCCCGGACTGCCGATCGAGGCGTACCTTCCGGCGTGGTTCATCGCTCAGCTCGTCCGCGGTGACGTTCGGCTCCCGGGCCGCACCGGGGCGCGCGCCCGCATGGCGCAGAGCGACCTCGCGGCGGCGATCAGCGGCCGCATCCGCGCCGCCGAGCGGAGCCGAGCCGCGACGCCACCGCCACCGCGGGCTGCCCCGCCCCCGGCGCCGGCCGCGCCGCCCGCGCCGGTCCCGCCGCCGTCGACCGCGCTCGCCCCGATCGAGGCGCCGGTGTACGGGCCGGCCGATGGGTCGGGCTACGGGCCGCCCGGTGGGTACGGCCTGGGTTACGGGTCGCCCGAGGGCTACCCGGGTTACGGGCCGTCCGAGGGGTACCCGGGCTACGGCTACGGGCCACCCGGGGGCGCCGGCCAGGGCTCCGGCCACCACGACGTGTACGGCTGGTCGGAGGCGTACCAGCAGCAGACCTACGGTCCGCAGCCGGGCTACGGGGGGCATGACGCCTACGGGTCGTCGGACGGGTATCCGTGGTCCGACGGGTACCGGACGGCGTCGCCGTACGGAGGCGTCGACGGCGGGGATACGGTGCGGCCCGAGCCCTACCCGTCTGAGCCGCCGCCTCCGCCGACCCGGGTGACCGCGAGTGTCGGTCCGCCGCCGGTGGAGACGGTCGACGCCGAGATCATCGATGTCGGGCCGGAGCCGGCCGATCGGGACGGCTCGACCAACGGCGCCGAGTACGGGTCGGACCCGACGACCCGGGGGCGGGACCTCGGGGCCCGGCTGCGCGAGCACCAAGCCGGTGTGTCCGGTGCGAATGGCTCCGATGCCTACGGCCCGGCGGCTTCCAGCTCCGACGGGCCGTCCGTGCGCGCCGAGCCGCCGCCGGCGCCGACGCCGACCCAGCCGTCGTCGTGGACCCCGCGTCGGGGCATGATCGAGGACGCCGAGATCGTCTCGCCCGATGAAGCGTGGGCGGCGGGGTTCGTCCCGGCGAACGAGACCGAGGTGAACCTGCTCCAAGCGGTCGAGTCGAACAACACCGACGCGTTCCTGTCCACCCTGCTCCTGGCCTGGGTGATCCTGCCCGTGCCTATCTCGATGCCGCCCGGTTCCCGTCCCCGGGACAAGTACTTCCCCTGGCAGATCGAGGAGGTCGACGGCGAGCGACGTATCTCGGTATTCACATCCGCCGAGCGTCTCGCCGACTATGGTCAGGATCGTTTCGGTTCCGACATGAGCACGATGAGCATGCGCTTCATCGAGCTCATCGAGGCCTGGCCCAGCCCGCGGATCCAGTTCGCCATCAACCCGGGTTCACCGGTGGGCACGACGCTGCCCGGGTCCCAGATCGTGGCGCTCGCCTCCTGGGCGGCCGAGGTCGGCCTGCGCCACGACTCCCGGACCGACGTCGCGCCCCGCAAGCCCGAGGCGACGAGCCTGGGGGTCGCCGGCGCCCCGACCGTTGGCGCGGAGAACGCCGTGCTCATGCAGCGCGCCGTGCCGCCGGCCCAGTTGCCGTTCTACCTGGAGCGCGGGTACGACCGGGTGTCCGGCTTCGTGAACCGGGCGAGCGAGGTCGCTCACCTCAAGACCCCTCGCGCGCTCTACCGGGCGCTCGGGCTGGTCTACCCGGGGTCGCCGTTCAGCGAGGACGACACCGAGGTGCACGTGCTGCGCTGGGTGGCGCACCGGCCTGACCTGTACCGGCTGCCGTACGGCGGGCAGAACGAGGCGGCCATGCGGGCCATGCAGGGATGGGTGATCGAGCGGCCCCCGTTCCGCGGCAACGGGTTCGCGCCGGGCGACACCGACGTGGTGGCCGAGTTCAAAGTGGACAGTGTCCGGCTCCCGCACGGGGCCCAGATGTGGCGACTGACGCAGGACGGGACCGAGGAGTTGGTGGCGAGCTTCGATGCTGACAAGGGTCGCTGGGTGAGGACGCCATGACGGGACCGCGGTCGACCGGCCCGGTGCCGCAGATCCGGGACGGGTACTACGCCGACTGGCGCGGCGACGAGTACGAGTGCAGCCCCGACGGCTCGGATGTCCGGCTCTACCGGTCGGACCCGGCCGAGGGATTCGTCGAGGTCCGCCCGGGCCGGTACGTTCGGGTGCTGCCGGCGGACCAGGTGGCCAACTTCTGCTACGTCCGGACCACGTGCAAGTGGCGCGGCGAGCCCTTCATCGTGCTGGGCGAGGCCGACGGGTGGCTGCGGGTGGAGTACACCGGCGGCAAGGCCCCGGTTGCCCAGGCGTTGGGCCTGGAGGAGTTCGACTACGGCGTCTACCAGGGCTGGGCCCCGCTCACCGAGGTGGAAGACCTCACCGAGCACCGCATCTGACGCCCGCTCTGTCCGCCGCCCGCTCGGTCCGCTTGCCCCGCCCGTCCCCATGCCGTTGATCTAGGGCTCAGGGTGGCTAGTTGGTCTCCAACCACCACTCCAAGCCCTAGATCAACGAGAGCGGGTCGAGGCGGAGTGGGTCTCGGCGAGGGTGCGAAGTTCGGCGGCGGCGAGCTCGACGGCGGTGGCGCAGTGGCGCAGCCAGGCCCGCAGCCCGTCGGGCGTGCCGGTGCGGAACGCCAGCGCGGCGCCGACGTACTCGGGTTCCCGGGCCAGGTGGCCGAGTTCCGGGGCGATGAGGCCGCGGGGGTCGAAACCCTCGGCCATGAGCGTCAGGCGCGCCGCCGCCCGCGCTACCACGTCGTTGGCGCCGGGGAAGGGGCGGGCCGCGAGCAGCTCGCCGTGCACGACGGCCGCCCGGAGCAGGGCCGGTTCGCCAGCGGGGTTGGTGACGATGTGGCAGAGCAGGTCCAGGCGGTCGACGTTGTCCTCCGGCCGCCCGAGCTGGTCTTCGGCCACGAGGTCCCGGGCGGCGAGCAGGTGCAGCCGGGCGAGGACCTGCCGCGGCGCCGTCGGCCAGCGGTCGACCAGGGTCGGCAGCTCGGCGGCCACCCGGAGCACGCCCTGGACCACAGGGTCGGTGACTGCCCCGGCGCGTACGTCCTCCAGTTCGTACGGCCGGCCCTCCAGGGCGGCCGACGCCACCGCGGCGCGCAACCCGATCTCCGCGGCCAGCGGCCCACCACCCCGCCGCAGCGCCGGATGGCGCAGCGCCTCATCCGCCGCCGACCGGGCCGCCGCCAGCAGGTCGGGGACGTCACGGAGCGAGAGCAGCGGGGCGAGCGGCGACATACCCACGACCGTAGCCGTTGGCGACGGTAGCCGTTGGTGACCGTTGCCGTTGGTGACCGTGGTCGCTGGTAACCGTAGCCGTTGGCCGACTCGACGCGACCGGCGACCGCACAGGAGCGGGATCGCTTATCGACCGTCGGGGGGTGGCGGGGCTAGCCTGGGCCGGAGTTCCCGTCCCGTTCGGCCGAGCAAGGAGTGTGTCGTCGTGAGCGAGACATTGGCCAACCTGCTGCATGAGTCCCGCCGGTTCGCCCCTCCGGCGGATCTGGCCGCGGACGCCAACGTCACGAGTAACGCCTACGCAGCGGCGAACGCCGACCGGCTCGCCTTCTGGGCACACCAAGCGAACCGGCTGCACTGGCACAAGCCCTTCACCCAGGTTCTGGACTGGTCGAACCCGCCGTTCGCCAAGTGGTTCGCCGACGGCATGATCAACGCGGCGTACAACTGCCTGGACCGCCACATCGAGGCCGGCCTGGGTAGTCGCGTGGCCATCTACTGGGAGGGCGAGCCCGGCGACTCGCGCGTCATCACCTACGCCGACCTGCACCGGTCCGTGTGCCAGGCCGCGAACGCGCTGCTGGCCCTGGGGGTCAAGCCCCGGGACCGGGTCACGATCTACCTGCCGATGATCCCCGAGGCCGTGGTCGCCATGCTCGCCTGTGCGCGCATCGGGGCGACCCACTCGGTGGTCTTCGGTGGCTTCTCGGCCGACGCGCTGGCCGGGCGCATCCTCGACCAGGACGCGACGCTCGTCATCACCGCTGACGGCGGCTTCCGGCGGGGGAAGCCCACCGCCCTCAAGCCAACCGTGGACGAGGCGCTGGCCCGCTGCGCCACGGTGCGTAACGTCATCGTGGTGCGCCGGACGGGGCAGGAGATCCCCTGGACGCCCGGGCGTGACCTGTGGTGGCACGAGACCGTGGAGACGGCCAGCCCGGTGCACACCGCCGAGCCGTTCGAGGCCGAGCACCCGCTGTTCATCCTGTACACCTCGGGCACCACGGCCAAGCCGAAGGGCATCCTGCACACCACCGGTGGCTACCTGACCCAGTGCGCCTGGACCCACCACGCGGTCTTCGACCTCAAGCCCGAGAAGGACGTGTACTGGTGCACCGCCGACATCGGCTGGGTGACCGGGCACAGCTACATCGTGTACGGCCCGCTGGCCAACGCCGCCACCCAGGTCATGTACGAGGGCACCCCGGACACGCCGCACCGCGGCCGGTTCTGGGAGATCGTGCAGAAGTACAAGGTCACCATTCTCTACACCGCGCCGACCGCCATCCGGACGTTCGCCAAGTGGGGCGACGACATTCCGGCGAAGTTCGATATGTCGTCGCTGCGGATCATCGGCTCGGTCGGTGAGCCCATCAACCCCGAGGCGTGGATGTGGTACCGCGAGCACATCGGGGGCGGGCGGTGCCCGGTGGTGGACACCTGGTGGCAGACCGAGACCGGCGCGATCATGATCTCGCCGCTGCCCGGCGTCACCCACACCAAGCCCGGCTCGGCGATGCAGCCGCTGCCCGGCATCGTCGTCGACGTGGTGGACGACACCGGCACCCCGGTGCCCAACGGAGGTGGCGGATTCCTCGTCGTGCGCGAGCCGTGGCCGGGCATGCTGCGCACCATCTGGGGCGACGACCAGCGGTACATCGACACCTACTGGTCGCGCTTCCCGGGGCTGTACTTCCCGGGCGACGGTGCCAAGCGGGACGAGGACGGCGACATCTGGCTGCTGGGCCGGGTCGACGACGTCATGCTCGTCTCCGG
>JADGGF010000251.1 GCA_019690055.1 Micromonosporaceae bacterium | reverse complement strand
GGGTGGGGAGAGTCATCGTTGTCGAGCGTACGACCGCCCGGAGAAGAGTCTCGACACAGCAGGCGAGGGGCGCTTCGGATCCCACACCGGTGGACACGAGCGCGTACCCTGCATGCCTGGCCGACCTACGCGAGGCCGCCCGGCCTTGACCAGGCCCGTGGTCGCGCAGTACGGAAACGCATCGAGCGAAAGGACACGTGGAATGACCGTGACCTCGGTGGTACGTCCGCTGCCCGGCCCCGGATTGGTGGCCCGTTCCGGTGACCTCATGCTCGTGTGCGCCGAAGGGACCGACGCCACTCGGGAGGAAGTGGAGCAGCTGCTCAACCTCGTGCCCGAGGTGGCCGCCGCCGGGGGCGACGGCACGGTCCTCGTCCGTCGCGTGGCCGCCCTGCTCGCGGCGGACATGGACGGCCTGTTCCCGGACTGCGCCGTGTGCGGGCCGGTCGCCGACGGACGGCTGGCCGTGCTGGTCTATGGCACGGCGACCGCCCGCGTGGTCGGCGGCGACGGCGCGGTCCGCCTCTCCGCGGTCGACGCGGTCGCCTCGGTCAACCGGCTCATCCCCGGGCCGATCACCTCGGTGCGCCTGGAGCTCCCCGGAGCCGGCCAGCCCAGCCGCTTCGCCCGGTTGGACGGTGGTGTGGTGAGCGCGGCCGGGTTCGTCGCCGGCGAGGAGGCGCCGGGCGGTGCGGCCTCGGTCTTCGCCACGGTTCCCGCTCAGCCGGGCCCCGTGCTCGCCCCCGACGCGGACGCGTCGACGCCGCCCACGGACGGGCCGGTGCGGGCCGGCCTGTCGGCGCCCGTCAGTGCGGAGCCCTCCTCCGCCGCGGGGCCGGCGTCGGGTGTGGCGGAGCCGATGCCCTCTGTCTCGGACCTGACGCCCCCTGTCCCGGACCTGACGCCCCCTGTCTCGGGCCTGACGCCCGTTGTGGCCGAGCCACCCGCCTCGGAGGCGGCGCCCGTTGTCCCGGAGCCGTCCGTTTCGGAGCCGGCCGGTACGGCGCCGGAGCCAGTGGTTGGGCCGGAGCCAGTGGTTGGGCCGGAGCCAGTGGTCGTGCCGGAGCCCGTGGTGGCCGCCCCGGAGCCCGCGGTCGAGACTCCCGCGCTCGGGCTCTCCGAGCCGGCCGTCGTGCCCTCCGAGCCGAGCGGGTGGATACCCGCGCCGACGACATCGGAGCCCAGCGACCCCGCACCGGTGCCGTCCTGGGCGGGGCCGTCGGTCGTCGACGCGTCGATCGTTCCCACCGACGTCACGCCGCCGCCGGCGAGCGTCTCGGCCCCGCCGCTGCCGACACGGGAGCCGCTCGCCACCGCGCCGACCGGCCTGGGGCCCCGGCCGACCGTGCTCGGCCTCGCCTGCCCGCAGGGTCACCTCAACGACCCGAGCCTGACCGCCTGTGTCGTCTGTGGCTCCGGGCTGGTGACCCAGCCGCCGGCCCTGCGGGAAGGGCCGCGCCCGCCCCTCGGGATGATCACGCTGGACGACGGCACCCAGTACCTGCTCGACACCGGGTACGTGCTCGGACGGGAGCCGCAGCACGACCCGGAGGTGGTCTCGGGAGGCGCCCGGCCATTGAAGATAGTCGACGTTGAGGGAGTCGTCTCCCGCCGGCACCTGCGGGTGGCGCTGGTCGGCTGGGACATCCAGATCATCGACCTCGGCTCGTCGAACGGGACGTACGTGCAGTACCCCGACGATCCGCAGCTGCACCGACTCGAGCCGCACCACGCGATCGTGGTGAAGGCCGGCACGACGGTGACCATGGGGCGCCGGACGTTCCGCATCGACCCCGTCCCGCCCGAGCAGCGCGGCTAGGCCGATCGGGCCGAGGCAACCACTGAGCAGCCCCCTCAGCAGGTCCGCTGGGCCGGTACCTGGGCAGTTCCCACGGAGATGACGCGCGCGCCGAGGGTGCCCTCCGGGCGGGTCGGTGGCACGATGGGTGACGTGGCCGACACTCAGACCTTGCCCACCCCGACGACCGACGTCGCCGAGGTGTCCGACGTCGACCGCGTCTGGGTCACGATCGTGTGGAACGATCCGGTGAACCTGATGTCCTACGTGACGTGGGTGTTCCAGAAGCTCTTCGGTTACAGCCGGGACAAGGCCGAGAAGCTGATGCTCGACGTGCACTACAAGGGCAAGGCGGTCGTCTCCTCGGGCGCCCGTGAGCGGATGGAGTACGACGCCAGCCGGCTGCACGGGTACGGGCTGTGGGCGACCGTCGACCAGCAATGACAGATGACTCCGGCGATCGCGACGTTGACGGCCGCGACGTTGACGGCCAGGACCACGACGGTCGGGACATCGGCGATCACAGCATTGACGATCGTGACCTCGACGACCGACACGGTGACGACCGGGACGATGATGACCGCGACGGTGACGACTGGGACGATGATGGCCAGGACGTAACCGATCGTGACGATGATGATCGCGACGTCGAGGACGATGGCGATGTCGACGGCGAGGATGACTCGCCTGAACGGGTGATGACGTTGTTCCGGGCCCACAACCAGGAGTGCGTCGCCCGGTTCAGCCCGCAGGAGGTGCAGATCCTGCGCCAGAGCATGGCCTCGCTCGCGGCGCTGCTCACCGGCGAGCCCGACCCGGACGACCCCGTGGTGGATCGGCTGTTCCCCGACGTCTATCCCACCGATCCCGTCCAGCAGGCTGAGTTCCGGCGGCTGACCGAGGCGGACCTGCGCGCGGCCAAGCTCGACCAGGCCCGGGGCGTGCTGGCGGACCTGCTGCACGCCGGGGGCGAGGTACGGCTGACGCCGGAGCGGGCCGAGCTGTGGCTGCGGGCGCTCACCGACGTCCGGCTGGCCCTGGGCACCCGCCTCGGGGTCACCGATGACACCGACATCGAGGCGGAGATCGACGCGGCGGTTGGTCGCGACCCCGGTTCCCCGCGCGTCATGCAGCTCACCGTCTACCTGTATCTGACCTACCTGCAGGAGTCCCTGGTGGGCGCGCTGATCGACGGCGAGACCGTACGGTCGGTGGACTCGCCGGAACTGTGACCCGCCTGAGTCAGGGTCGACTCAGGGGTACATGTGGGGGACAACCGGATGCCCCGGTGTCGTCGGTAGGCACTACGGTGGGCGGGTGACTTCGACACCGACGCGTGCACCGTCCGGCGCCCCGCTGATCGCCACGCAGGCGTTGACCAAGCGCTACCCCAACGGGGTGACCGCGCTGGCGGACCTGACGCTCGCCGTCTCGCCCGGCACCGTGGGCCTGGTGGGCGCGAATGGCGCGGGCAAATCGACGCTTATCAAAATCCTGCTGGGCCTGCTGCCGCCGACCGCGGGCCGCGTGAACGTGCTGGGCCTCGACCCGGCCTTGCAGGGGGAGGACGTCCGGGCGCGGGTCGGTTACATGCCCGAGAACGACTGCCTGCCGCCCGATCTCTCCGCCGCCGAGTTCGTGACCCACATGGCCCGCATGAGCGGCCTGCCCAAGACCGCGGCCCGGGAGCGCGCCTCCGAGGCGCTGCGGCACGTCGGCCTCTACGAGGAGCGGTACCGGCAGATCGGGGGGTACTCCACCGGCATGAAGCAGCGCGTCAAGCTCGCGCAGGCGCTGGTGCACGACCCCGACCTGCTGCTGCTCGACGAGCCGACCAACGGGCTGGACCCGGCGGGTCGGGACGCGATGCTCACGCTGATCCAGCGCATCGGCACCGACTTCGGCATCTCGGTGGTGGTCTGCTCGCACCTGCTCGGGGAGGTGGAGCGGATCTGCGACTCGCTCATCGCCATCGACGGTGGCCGGCTCCTGCGGGCCGACCGGATCGAGAACATGACCACGTCCCGCGACGTGCTCGTGGTCGAGGTCGCCGAGGGCATCGACCAGCTGGAGACGCGGCTGGCGGGCCTCGGGCTGACCGTCAGCCGGGACGGCCGCGCGCTGCAGGTGCCGCTGGCCACCGAGTCGACGTACGACCAGATCCTCGGCGCGGTCGCCGAACTCGACCTGCCCCTGCACTCGCTCGACCAGCGCCGCCACCGCGTCGCCGAGCTCTTCGCCAACGGCCCGGCCGCGACGACCAGCACTCGGGAGGGTGCGCATGTCTAGTCCCGTCACCACGGTCCAGCCCCAGTCGGGGCCGGGCGGGGTCATCCACGACATCGGCTACCGGCGCTACACCGGGCCGCGGTTGGGGCGCGCGTACGCCACCCGGTCGCTGTTCGCCCACAGCCTGCGGACGGCGTACGGCCTGGGCCGCAGCGTCGCCGCGAAGATCTTCCCCTGGGGGATTCTCGGGCTGCTCGTCTCGGTCGCCGCGATCCTCGTGACGATCCAGTCGCAGATTCCGCCGGGCGTCGACCAGCGCGCCTTCACGTACTGGCAGTTCCCGTCCCTGACCAGCATCCTGGTGCTGCTGTTCTGCGCGGTCGCCGCGCCCGAGCTCGTCTCGCGCGACCTGCGCAGCGGGGTGCTGCCGCTGTACTTCTCCCGGCCGCTGTCCCGGGCGGACTATACGGTGGCGAAGTTCGCCGCCCTGACCACCGCGGTGTTCGTGCTGATGTTCATTCCGCTGCTGACGCTGTTCCTCGGGTCGGCCTTCTCCCAGGACAGCATGTCGGCGGTCGGGGACGAGTTCGTCCTGTTCACCCAGGGCGTCGTGGTCGCCGCGCTCATGGCCTTGCTCTTCTCGGCGATCGCCCTGCTGGTCGCGTCGCTGTCGGGTCGGCGGGCCGTGGCGGCCGCGCTCATCGTCGGGCTGTTCATCCTCACCACGCCGGTCCTCGGCGTGCTGCAGATCTTCGCCTGGGCCAACGGCGAGCCGACCGGTGCCGCCCTGACGCTGTCCCAGCTGTCGTTCCTGGTCAGCCCGTTCACGATCGTCGATGGAATCGGGGGCTGGTGGTTCGACCAGGACGAACCGACGGTCGGACCGTACGGCCCGCTCTACCTGGCCGTGATGCTCGCCATCACCGCGATCTGCCTGCTGCTGACCCTCGTGCGATACCGGAAGGTGGCCCGATGAGCACGCTGACTGTGCCGGCCGGCTCGGCCGGATCCCAGGCGCCGAGCGCGTCGAGGGCGCCGGGGACCGGTAGCCTCGTCGAGTTGCGGGGCGTCACCAAGTGGTACGGCAACGTGGTGGCGGTCAACGACATCACGATGACCCTGGGCCCCGGCGTCACCGGCCTGCTCGGCCCCAACGGCGCCGGCAAGACCACCGTGCTGCACATGATGGCCGGCTTCCTGCCGCCGTCCCGCGGTGAGGTGCTCATCGCCGGCGAGCCGGCGTGGTGCAACCCCTTCGTCTACAGTGGACTCGGCATCGTGGTGGAGCGCGAGGCCGTCCACGGTTTCTTGACCGGCTGGGACTTCGTCCTGGCCAGCGCCAAGCTGCACCGGCTGCCCAACCCGGAGGCGGCGGCCCGTCGCGCGATCGAGCTGGTCGACATGGTCGAGCCGATGAACCGCCGGATGGGCACGTACTCCAAGGGTATGCGCCAGCGGATGCGCGTCGCCGCGGCGCTGGTCCACGACCCGGCCGTGCTCCTGCTCGATGAGCCGTTCAACGGCATGGACCCGCGGCAGCGGCTGCACATGATGGAGCTGCTGCACGCCATGGGAGATGTGGGGCGCACCGTGCTGTTCAGCTCGCACATCCTGGAGGAGGTCGAGCAGATCTCCGGGACCGTCCAGGTCATCGTGGCGGGACGGCTGGCCGCCTCGGGTGACTACCGGACCATCCGGCGGCTCATGACCCACCGCCCGCACGTGTTCACGATCCGCTCCAGCGACGACCGCCGCCTCGCGGTGGCGCTCATGGGGCGGGCCTCGGTGGCGGGGATCGACATCGATCCCAAGGGTGGGCTCACGGTGCGGGCCAGCGATTACGGAACCTTCACCCGGGAGCTGCCGAAGATCGCGCTGGCCGAGCAAATCCGGGTGCAGCGGCTGGTGCCGGCGGATGAGTCCCTGGAAAGCGTCTTCTCCTACCTGGTGGGTGCCTGATGACCACGCTGCAGCCTGCATCGCCCCCGACCGTCCGGACCCGGGGGCGACTCGCCCTGTTCAACCCGACGATCGCCCGGATCACCGCCCGGGCCCTGTTCGGGCAGCGGCGGTTCCTCCTGCTGCTCCCGTTGCCGGTGGTCGTGGTCGGTCTGGCCGTGCTCACCGACTGGGGCGGTGTCGATCCCCGGGAATGGGTGGAAGAGATCGTGCTCGCCCTCGGCCTCACCGTGGTGCTCCCGGTGCTGGCTCTCATCATCGGCACGGGCGTGCTCGGCACCGAGATCGACGACGGCACGCTCGCGCACGTGCTGGCCAAGCCGTTGCCCCGGCGGGAGATCATCCTCTCGAAGCTCGTCGTGGCGGTCGGCGTCACCACGATCACCACCGGCATTCCGCTCGCGCTGACCGGGTTCCTCGCCGGCTCGGCATCCCTCGCGGTCGGCTTGGCCGTCGGGGCCTTCGTCGGGTCGCTGGCGTACTGCGCGCTGTTCGCGGCGCTGAGCCTGCTCACCCGCCGACCGGTGCTCATCGGGCTCGCCTACGTGTTGATCTGGGAAAACCTGCTGCAGAACATCCTCGACGGCACCCGGGTCCTGTCGATCTACCAGTACGTGCTGACCATCGTCGACCGGGTGGCCGACTCGACGCTCGTCTCGTCGAACCTGTCGCTGGCCGTCGCGCTGTCGATGGCGTTCATCTTCAC
>JADGGF010000250.1 GCA_019690055.1 Micromonosporaceae bacterium | reverse complement strand
AGGCACAGCCGGATGCCACTGCGCGGGCTGTTCGGATCGGCCATCATCGAGGCCGGCTCAGTCAGTTCGACCCCCCGGGTCGTGGCGGCGAGGACGACCGCATCGGCGACGGTGCGTGGGAGGGGAAGGAAGGCGTGGTACCCGGTGTCCGCCGTCACGAGCGCAGGGCCGATCATCTCGCGGGCCAGCGTCGAGCGCCGCGCGCCCTCCCGCCGGATCGCCGTGGCGACTTCACGGGCGACCCCGGCCCGGGTCAGCTCGGCCAGGAGCTCGCATTGCAGCGGTGACACGGGCTGAGCGAGCGCGCGGACGGCGGCCACCGTCCGCTCCCACGCCGCCCGTGGCGGCCTGACTGCTCCTACGCGCACGGCCGGGCTCAGCGCCTTCGACGCGCTGGTGACATAGAACGTGCGCTCAGGGGCGAGTGAGCTGAGTGGGAGCGCGTCGCGATCCCGGCTGAGGGCGTAGACGTCGTCCTCCACGATCACCGCGTCGTGCGTGCGCGCAATCCGCACGATGTCGCGTCGCCGTCGCCGTCCCATCGTCGCGGTCGTCGGGTTGTGCAGGATCGGCGTGACGTAGATCAGTGCCTGGGCCGCGGACGGCCTCCGCCGGGAGAGTGCTTGGTCCAGGGCAGCAGGATGAAGCCCTTCCTCGTCGAACGCCACGCCGTGAACTCGATGCCCGCTCAGCGATGCGTACCGGAGGAATCCTGGGAAGGTTACGGCCTCGGTGTACACCTCCGCCCTGACGCCATTCGGCGAGGCCGCGAGAAGCGCCGCTGCGATCCCGTGTTGCGCGCCATTGCACAGGATCAGCTCGTCGGGTGGCAGGTCCAGGCCACTGAGCGCGATCCACGAGGCAACCGCCCGGCGGTGCTCCAGGAGTCCGCCCGGCGGTCCGTAGGCGGCGAGGCCCGAAGCGTCGACGCGTCGACCAACCGCGGCGAGAGCGGCGGCGAGTGCGTGGTCGCCGAGCATCCGTGGCGGCGCGTTATCGGCGAGATCGATGGATCTAACCGCGTCCGGTGCCTGGTAGGTGACGAACGTTGCGCGCCCGCGCTCTCCGCGCACCAACCCGCGGCGCTCGAGCGCGGCGTACGCCTTCGTCACGGTGCCCACGCTGACCCCGAGGGCCTGCGCGAGTGCGCGATGGGACGGCAGCCGGGTGCCCGGGGGCAGTCCGCTGGCGCCCCGCCGGTCGATGATGTCCTCGGCCAGCGCAGCGACGAGCCGCTCGTACGGCGAGCCTGGTCCGTCCGCCAGCCGCGGGGTCCAGGGTGAGGCGGCTCGCATCTCTCCTCCCGAAGCGTAATAGGACACTTTGTCACTCGGAACGAAGTGTCTCACTCTAGGCCAGTGGACAATCGGAAGACACCAAGCGAACGGAAGACATTCGGGGCGGCGCCGTGGTGACCGGTAGCGCCGTCGCCGGCATCTCGATGGTTGCGCTCGGCATGGTGCTGACGCCCGGCCCGAACATGATCTATCTGGTATCTCGGAGCCTCTCGCAGGGCTGGGGCGCCGGCTTCGTCTCGCTCCTGGGCACAGCGACCGGATTCATTGTCTATATGGCAATGGCGAACCTCGGCCTGGCCGTTGTCTTCATCGCCCTGCCCTGGATCTACGTGGCGGTGAAGCTCGCGGGTGCGGCCTACCTGCTCTACCTGGCGTGGCAGGTGCTGCGCCCGGGTGGCGCGTCGTTGTTCGAGGCGCGCCCGCTGCCCCGCGACACTCCGGCCCGGCTGTACCGGATGGGGCTGCTGACCAACCTGCTCAACCCGAAGGCAGCGATCATGTACCTCGCCCTGATCCCACAGTTCATCTCGCCCGAGCGCGGCCACGTCCTGGTTCAAGGGTTCGTTCTCGGCAGCATTCAGATCTGCATCAGCTTCGTTGTCAACGCGCTCATCATCATGGCCGCCGCGGGCATCGCCACGTTTCTGGCGACGCGGCCGACGTGGCTTCGGTGGCAGCGTCGGATCACCGGGACCCTCCTTGGCGCAGTCGGGATCCACCTGGTGTTCGATACCCACGCGCCGGCCGCCCCGTGACGGGTTATCGTGGACATAGAATGTCCACATGTTCCTTCCCGAGGGAGTCGAGTGGGCATTGCACTGCGGGTGGTTGCTGTCCCACCTCGAGCCGGGCGAGACACTGTCGTCGCGTCGCATGGCCGAGTTCTACGGCCTTCCGCCGGCGTACCTGTCCAAGGTGCTGAAGTCCCTGGTCCGCGCAGGACTGCTCGAAGCGGTGACCGGCCCACGGGGCGGGTTCCGGCTCGCTCGAGCGCCCGAGGAGATCACCGTGCTCGAGATCGTGGAGGCGATCGAGGGTCGATCGCCTCTGTTTCGTTGCATGGAGATACGTCAGCGTGGCCCGGCGCCGGCCACGAAGAGCGACTGCTTGCGCCCGTGCGGGATCGCCGCCGTGATGTACCAGGCTGAGTCGGCGTGGCGAAACACGTTGCGCGAGACAACGATTGCCGATCTCGCCAGCCACGCGAGCAGCGGGTCCACCAACCGGGCGCGCGGATGGCTCAGGAGCCTTCCCGAGCGTTGACCGGCCGCCGGACCGGGGGTAGCGGCCGTGCGCTGGCGAGAGCCCCGGCCGCGGCCACGGCCGACAGCAGCCAGGCCAACTCGGAGAAGCCGGTGACGGTCAGGATCTGCGCACCCAGGGCCGAGCCAGCGAGGATCCCGACGTACAGCGCGGCGTTGTTCCACGCGAGCAGCGTCGCGCTGGCGTCGGGGTAGGTGGCCAAAAGGCGCAGTTGATGGGCCGTGAAGTACGGGTAGGCCGATCCGGCGAGCAGTCCCAGCACCAGCACCACCCAGACCAGGTCGCCCTGGATCGCGAAGCCCAGCGCCACCGCCAGCGCAGCCAGTGCCGCGAGGCTCGCGACGGCAACGCGCGAGGGCTCGTATCGGTCGGCCAGCGCACCGGCCGATAGGTTGCCGGCGACTGCCGCTACGCCGTAGCCGGCGAGCGCGACGGCGACGGCGCCCGGCGCGAGGCCGGCGCTGTGCGCAAGGCCGACACCCAGGTAGGTGTACAGACCATAGAGCGCCGCCGCCCACAGGGTGGTGGTCCCGACGGCCCGCACGCGGTGCCCGAGCGGGACCGGGATCGGCGGCCTGGCCGTCGCCGGCACAGGGCGGGTCCCGCCCCTTTCGGATCGACAGAGGACGAGGACGGCAGCGGCCAGGAGGCCCACGCCGACGAAGACGCCCCGCCAGCCGATCGTGGGCTCCAGCAGTGCACCGGCCGGGGCACCCGCCGCGAGGGCGCTGAGCATGCCGGCCGTGGTGACGGCCAGCCAACGCGCTCGGCGCCCGTCCGGAGCGCTCGCGCTGACCAGCGCATAGACGCAGGGGGTCACGCCCGAGGCCGCCAGCCCGGCCGCCACGCGGGACAAAAACAGTGGGAACAGACTGGAAGCCAGCCCGGTGGCGAGGTTGGCGATGGCAAACAGGAACAGCGCCCCCAGAAGCACCCGGCGCGGCCCATGGCGGTCGGCGAGCGCTCCCAGGATCGGTCCGCCGACGATGTAGCCGACAGCGAACGCCGTGACCAGCCAGCCGGCCGCGCCCGCGCCGATAGCCAGATCTTCCGCCACGGATGCAAGCAGCGGTGATGCCACGAACAGACCGGACCCAACAACGAAGAGGGCCACCCACCCCTGACTTCTGGTCACTTGATCCTCACAACTATCATGGACACATGTTATCCACTATTGGTGAGACGCTTGAGCGCCGGATCCGCGACGCCGAGGCGTCCTTGTTCGACTCGGTCGGTCTTGCGGCCGAATTGTCCTACGTCCCGCTACGCCGGGTAGGTGGCCGCGTTCGGGTGCTCAGCGTCGGTCGCGGTGCGCCGGTCCTGCTCCTGCACGGCGTCAGTCTCTGCGCCGCCGCCTGGGCGCCCCTGATGCGCGAGCTGCCCGGTTTCCGGCTCCACGCCGTGGATCTGCCCGGGCACGGCCTTTCCGATCCGGTCCCGTACGCGCGCGGCGAAGTCCGCCGATCGTCGGTGCTGTTGGTCGACGACCTCTGCGACGCTCTGGCCAGCGAGCCGATGCCGGTGATCGGCCATTCGCTGGGTGCCATGTTCGCGCTCTGGCACGCCGCCGAACGCCCGGGGCGCATCGGTTCACTGGTCGCCGTTGGCGACCCCGCCGTCGCCATCCCGGGAGTCATCATCCGCATGCCGCTGTCGCTCATGACCGTGCCCGTCATCGGCCCCGCTGTGCTGCGTGCCCCCAGCCCACGCTGGGCGTACCGACGGCTCCTTGCCATGGGACTGGGTCGAGCCGCGGGGGCGGCAGCGCCCGACGACCTCGTCGACGTCCTGCGCCTGTCGGCCCGCCGACCGCAGAACGCCCGGACCGTCGGTGCGCTGATGCACGCCATCAATCGCTTTCGCCGGCCTCGGCCCGAAAGTGTCATGGACGTCGAGGAACTCGAACGCATCACTGCCCCCACGCTCTTCGTGTGGGGGGACCAGGACCCCTACCTTCCAGCCGAGCAGGCGCGACCGTGGATCGAAAAGATTCCATCGGGAAGCTTGCAGGTCATGCCGGGCGGCCATGCACCCTGGTTCGAGGACCCCGGCGGCTGCGCCCGAGCCATCATCCGGCACCTCGCCGCGACGGGGTTCCATCGGCCTTCGGGCACCGAGCCAGCCGCATAAGACGACGCGAAGCCGCTGCTAGTCAGGTAGGACGAGCACGAGGCGGGTGCCGTCGGGCGTCATCGCCACCGGCAGGGACTCGGTCTCGGTGATGACCAGGAACACCTCGCGGATCGCCGCGGCTTGCGCGCCGAGCCCGGCCAGTCGGGCGCTCTGCGCCTCGGTGAGGCCGGGCGGCAACGGCGGTACGCGCAGTCGCGCCAGCACGGGCTCGATCGTCGCCGGATCGGCGCGCTCAATCTGGTGGGCACGGGCGAGCCGGGGCGCCACGTCGCGGAGCACGCCGGCGACGATCTCGGCCCGGTCGGCCGCGGAATCGAGTTCGGCCAGCCCGGTGGCCAGCACCTGGGCCCGGTCGCGCTCAAGCACGCCGGTCAGTGACTGGGCGATGCCACCGATGCCGGTCAGCGGCCAGTCGATGAGTCCACGCAGCGTATCGAGATCGCCAGCGCGGGCAGCGGCGATGGCCGCCGCCAACGGGTGGCTGCCCTCGACCATGGGCGGCTCCTTGGATAGACCACCGTAGTCTCTTTGGCTGGACCACCGTACTATCGTCCGGACGGTGGGGTCGCCGCGCGGGCGGCGGGTTCCATAGCCGAATGTCGACGCCTCGTCGGGTGTCGGCTACCACCGTCATGGCCGGACGAGGACCGTTTCGCTACACTCCGGCGCGTGTCGGGTGGCAGGCATCGAGCGTCGGGCCGCGGGATCGACGCCGGCCAGGCCCTGCGGTCCGTAAGATCGATTCGCTGGTCTCCGCAGCGCGTGATGGTCGCGTTGGCGGTTGTCGCTGCCGTGGCCGTGGCCCCGTTCGGGGGTTGGTCGGCCGCCGCCGATGGGCCCGGAGGCCCTGTGCCGCGCCTAGCGGTCAACGAGGTCATCGAGGGCGGGCCCTGGAACGTCACGATCACCGGTGGGCGCCTCCTCGACGATCAACCGCCCCTGCACGCGACCGACCCCAACAACCGTTGGGTGATCATCCTGGCGACGGTGGAGGTCACGGCGGACACCAGCCGCAGCGACATCGCCGACGTGCTGCGCATCTCCGGCGCCGAGGGCCTGGTCGACGAGGATCCGGGCACAGTCGCCCTGGTCAGCGATTTCACGGTGTACCCGTCCCTGCATCCCGGCCTGCCCGAGTCGGTGCTCTTCGCGTGGGAGCAGTCGGCGACGGCACCCGTGCCGACGGAGGTCGAGGTGACGATCTTCGGCAAGACGTTGCGGCGCGACAGCCTCACGGGTTCCCGGCAGTGGATGGATCGAGCGCCCCGGGCCGTGGTCCGGGTGCCCATCGTCGATCGGCGGGGCCAGTGACCGGCGAGTCGATGCGGAAGGTCCTGGGTCGGACCGCGTACGGTCTGGTCGCGGTCGTGGTCCTGCTGGGCACGATCAATCTGGGTATGTGGCTGAAGACGTACTCCGACGACGTCGATGCCGCGCAGCGCCCGTTCATCGTGGAGGCCGACGTCGGGCAACCGGCGCGCGGTCGCACGTTTGTCGCAACCGCGCTCGAGGTGCGGGGTGCGAAGGTCATCCGCGACTCGGGTATCGACCACGCGACGAACGGTGTCTGGCTCATCGTGAAGGTACGCCTCACCGCGCTCGACCAGCCGGTCCACGTCGGCTATGCGGCGGTGCGGGACAGCGCCGGTCGCGTGTACCACGCCAGCAACCGCGTCAACCAGCCGCTCGTCCTCGGTCATGTCCTGCAGCCCAACCTGCCGGTCGTGGGTGAGATCGCCTTCGAGGTACCGCGCGACGCGGCCGTGTCGCTGACGGTGGAGCTCGCGGAGAATCCCACCGACCTCCGGATGGACAGCCTGCTGCGGCTGAGGCTGGACCCTCTCCGCTCCGACGTCGTCGACGGGTGGGCCGACGATCCGCAGCCGGCGACCCTGATGGCAACGGAGCTAGCGGTATGAATTCAGCGCCCCCACCGGGTTACCCGCCGCCACCTGGGTACCCACCTCAACCTGGGCACGGGCCTCCACCCGGTTACCCAC